>JASLDA010000502.1 GCA_030151745.1 Chitinophagaceae bacterium
ATTTTTGTTTGGAAGTGCAAGGTGGGGGCTGTTTTTACTTTTTTTGTCTCGATTCACGATGCTTTCCCCTCCGATACTTAATCAGGTTGCATCGATGCTAAGCAGGTACGAATAATCTGCGTATGAACCTGCGCTGTAAGGTTTAAGCTTAAAGCCGTCGCTAGCATCGCCAGACAGCACGGCCCCGTTCGCTCGCGCATTTTTTGTGTTCATGCTAAACGACCCCTGCAGATTCATGTTTGCGCGCTGAGCATAGGAGGCGATATTGTTTGGCATATTAAGCAGCGCGTCCCCGCCAGCCGTTACGTCGACAAATACGCCGCCTTGCTGCATGCGCAACTTGTTCGTCGATGCATTGTAGTACATCGTGCCGTCCGGAGCCCCAACGGGGTCGGAAACAGCCGTCCCGAGCGAAACAGGACCAGCAAACTGCGCGCGACCTGTTGTAAGGAGGCGCAACACCTCCGCTCCATTAGCGACGATCGACAGCGGATTACTATCAGTTGTACCCAAAACAGCCATGGCCCCGAAAGCATTGCCGGATTGCGTAAAGAAGCCGGCACTGGCCCCGCCGCCAATGCCGGCTTCTTTAAAAAAACGGTCCTGGAAATACACCTGCACATCCATCGGGCTCGTAAGCGGGATGCCGGCCGGCACCAGCTCGTTGTAGCGCGTCCGCGGCAGGATGGTCGTGCCAGTCCGGTAGTCGTGAATCTCGACGTACTCGAAGTTGTTTTCCTGCCGGTAACGAAGGTGCTCCCCTTTCGGGTAGTCCTGTCCGTTAATCGTCAGGTAGTCATCTTTAAAATCGATATTTATGGGCATGCTGATGGCAATTAAAGTGCTGCGAGGACGGATTGATAGGTTCCAGAGCTGGCCGCCCCAGCCAGGTCCGGCTGTGCGAGATCTGATGCAGATCCTACAGCCGGCCCCGGCTGTACTGCAGACAGGAGTTTTGCTGCCGCCCCGGCCCGGTCGGCCTGGAGGTCACGACCTGTGCGCAGCGCGTAGACGAGTTTGTAAAGCAGCGATCCCGCTACGATGAGCAGTATGAGCAGGCCGAGGAAGTGCCAGAAACTTTTCATTTCGTGTTTTTGTGAATCTTATAGATCAGCAGGTCAATGTTCAGCCGTGCCTGGGTTTTGTAGTACTCAGTTGCATTATGCAGCTGCGCCGCCGTGGTGTCTGCCGCATCAGCGGGAATGAGCGCCAGGACGATTGCCAAGAGTGTCTTTTGCAGGATGTTCATGGCCTTGCGGACACACATTTTGAAGCGCGTCCGTTGTGCGATCGAAGGCATCGTGCCAGAATTCGGCCTGCTCGGTTTTGCCACTGATAATTTCTTTATATAAGCTCTGGTTGATCTCAAACATCTTCAGCACAACGACTGACAGCACGCAGAGACAGACATAAGGCAGATAGGTTTTTACGGTCCGCAGGACGGCTTCGTTGGTTACAATCATTCTCCCTTCTCATGTCTTCTTTAAGCAAGCTGGCCGCCCGCGCTGGTGTAGTAATTCGTAACGGTAGCCAGGCTTTTTACCGGCTGCCCATAGTAGCTTTTGCCGGCTTTCGCCCCGGTTACCACCGGGAGGCTGGCCCACTCTTTCGCGCACTTGTCGACTGCAGTAGCGATGTCGCCGGCGATCACATCATCCAGTGCTCCCCGGCGCCGGATCAGCTCCACAGCTCCAGCATCCTGGCTCGCCGGGGAGAAGTCCGGCAGCAGCAGGGAGCGCTGAAGGTCTTTCCAGGTAGAATACAGGAACTGATACGCGCCAGCGGCCGTGCTGGTATAGCCATTCGCGGAGTTGGCAATGTTGGGGTGCTTGCTGAAGTCTGAAAACAACTTGCCGGTAAACATCGTCCGGTATCCATCCGGACCGGCAGTCCCTTCACATCGCCGGATCATGAGCAGAAAGGCGCGAACGTTATTGTTTTCTTCGCTAAGGGAGCGCATACGGCGGCTATTCATGATTCGAGAGATGATCAGGACTACCAGAAAGGTCAGGACGAGCGTCAGCCCAAACATGATGTGTTTACGGCTCGGCATCGAGGTTACTTTTTACGGCTGCTCTTACGCTTCGCAGTGGTTTTGCGCTTGGTAGCCTTCTTCTTCGGTGCAGACTTCTTGCGCACTGCGGATTTCTTCTTCTTCATGGATATTGGTTGAGGGTGAGGAAACGATTACAGATTACATACCCAGGAACCACCACGGGCTGGTCGTATTGACATTGCCGGTGCTGGCTGGCGTGCCGCCGGCCTTTTGCTTGTCGTAGTAGTTCATCTTGAACGTGGTGAGCGTTGTGGAGGTACCCCCGGTGATGGCCTTCAGCGCGGCCTCCGTCTCGCTGCCAAAATCGCCATCTACCCCGTACTTCGGCAGGTAGGCCGAGCCCCAGCCGTCGACGATCATTTGCTGCAAGCTCAGAACACTGGCACCCTTGCTGCCCTTCCGGAGCAGTTCGGTGGGGTTTGCCTTTTGGCTCACCGGGCCGGTGGAGCTGCTGCCGGGACTGCTGGTGATTACTGTGCTGGAGCTTCCGGATACAGCATTGTTATTTCCGGCTGTGGCTGTGCTCGAGCCTTTTGCAAAGGCCATCAGCTTATCCCAGTTCAGGATGATCAGGATCAGGGCGCCGATGCCGCCCAGCAAGAGGAGATTCTTTGATTTCATACTACTGGCTGATGAGTTTGCGCAGCGCGAAATAGGTCAGAAATATCAGCGCGCAGGTGATGAGAATGCTTGCAAGCGTCTGGATGCTGATTGCGACCTCGACGCGGGCCGTCACAAGCGGGTTGGTGGATTGAAGCATCTCAGCTTTTTTTGGTGAAGGCGTAGACGGAAAGGATGATCGTAAACAGCGCTGCAAGGGCCTGGAAAATCAGGGTGTAGCGCTTGAGGACATCGTCGCGGGTCGAATCGTCGTACCGGGTAAAGGCCCAGGGCGTGGTGAGGTACGGCGCATTCACAGCTGCCACAGCCGGAAGCGGCTGTGCGGCCTGGGTAGGTGGGTTGGTTTCGTTACAGGCGCACATTTTAGAACCAGTTCGGTTTAACAATCGGGTTGATAGGCGTGCTCCACTCGTTATAGCCGGAGATGTAGCGGCTAAAATCGCCGGCCAGGCTTTTTGCATAAGCGCTCTGATAGAGCGAGCAGGTAAGCTTTACGTCTGCCGGGGTTTTGCACTGGTTGATTGTGGCAATAGCCGTGTCCTCATCTTCATCCCATTGCTTTCCATCTACGCCGTAAAACGCGATGTGAATAATCCGCGCACGCTCCTGAGCAGCCTCTACGTCCTTCGTCGAAGCGCCATACTCCTGTGCAATCTCGTTCTTCTTCGATGTGCTCAGGGAGTTGGTCGTCGCTATCAGAATAGACCTGGTGACCTGGGTAGTGATAACGTAAGCAACTACTGCAACGATGCCGGCAATGATGCCCGCCTCTTTTACATCTCCATTCTTTTTATAGATATTATAGAATACCAGCGCTCCAGCGCCGATAGGCAGCATCAGATCGATCGCAGTCTTATTGTTTGCAGAGAGTTTCATGCTGTGAGAGCGAATGTGAAAGTTGGCGCGATGGCGGCGGAGCTGCCGGCTGCTGGCGTCTTGCGGGACGCGATCACAATAGCAGCCGTGATGATGGCAGCCGCGACGACACCGGCGATGAGGTAGTCCGTCTTGCTCATATTAAATGTTGCTGACGATTGGGACCGCGATATTCGGGGCATTATTGCCCGGAACGAACACGCCCCCGCCCCCGGTATTCGTGCCCGCGCCCGGGTTGACAATCGGGATGGTGCGGACGTTGTCGGCGGCAGCGAACAGGTCAGGGAGCGCCGGGGTGGGCGTCGCGGCAGCTTCAAGCGCCTTCTTCTTCTTGTGCTGGTGCATGAAGTAGACCAGGGCCGCAGCGATAACGGCCGCACTGATACCGAGAATGATAAAAATCGTTGAACGTTTCATGAAGGCGGATTAAGCGTTTTTGAGTTGGTTTTCCATGTACTGCGCCTGGAATGCGCTCCAGATCGCGTAGATGGTGTCGTTAAATTTTTTGCGTGCATCCTCATAGCCGTCCTCGCCCGGCTTCTTGCCGTAGAATGTACCAACGCCGTGATATGCCCGCGAATACTCGCCGATAAACGTCCCGGCCTTAGATAGCCGTCCGTTAATCTTGTAGCTGTCGCTGAGCGGGTTGGCATTGGTGCCGTTGAGCGTCTGCTCCACGTATGGCAGCAGCCAGGACAGGGCCTCCGGATCAGCGTTGGTCTTGAACAGATCCAGCATAGCGTTAAACGCCTTTGTGTCCGCATCGCCCAGGCCGCCCGGCGCTGATGCGATGGCAGTTGCTTTCGGCCCGCCCTGCTTGCGGTAGACCATAA
>JASLDA010000045.1 GCA_030151745.1 Chitinophagaceae bacterium
GACTGGATTCGAACCAGCGGCCTCTTCGTCCCGAACGAAGCGCGCTACCGGGCTGCGCTACATCCCGTGGGGAGGGTTTTGGAGAGCGCAAAGGTAACCGATCTCTGCAATCTCACAAATTTATTTTAACACAATCAGACGACGGCCGTCATCGCGCGCTCGGCTTCCCAGATCCGGCGGCCTTCTCCACTGAATACATGCCGCTCGCTATGGTAGGAGCTGCGCACCAGCGGGCCGCTTTCCACGAAGTCGATGCCCATATGATAACCGGCTTCGCGGTACTCGGCAAACTCGTCCGGGTGCACGAAACGCACAACCGGCAGATGCTTCTGGGTCGGTTGCAGGTATTGCCCCAGCGTCACGACATCGCATTTCACATCTGCCAGCATCTGGAGCGTGTCCAGCACTTCCTGCTTCGTCTCGCCGAGGCCGAGCATGATGCCGCTCTTGGTGCGCATGCCGCCTTCCTTCAGCCGGCGGAGCACTTCCAGGCTGCGGTCGAACTTAGCCTGGATACGCACCTGGCGGGTCAGCCGGGGCACGGTCTCCATATTATGCGAAACTACCTCCGGCGCCGCGTCGATAACGCGCTGCAGGTTATCCCACTGCCCCTTGAAGTCGGGGATCAGGGTCTCCAGCGTCGTATCGGGGTTCAGGGCGCGGACCGCCTTGATCGTATTGTACCAGATGATGGAGCCGCCGTCCTTGAGCTCGTCCCGGTCTACGGACGTGATCACGGCGTGCTTCACCTTCATCAGATTGATGGCTTCGGCCACACGCTGGGGCTCATCCCAATCCACGGGATCCGGGCGGCCGGTCGCCACTGCGCAGAAGCCGCAGGAACGCGTGCAGATATTGCCCAGGATCATGAACGTTGCGGTGCCGGCTCCCCAGCATTCGCCCATATTCGGACAGTTCCCGCTTTCGCAGATGGTGTGCAGCTTATGCTGGTCCACCAGGTTGCGTACATGCCGGTAACCTTCCCCGGTGGGAAGCTTCACCCGCAGCCAGTTCGGCTTTTTGATCTTAGATTCCTTGGCGGCACCCGGCTGTATCACCGGCAACTCCTGCATCATACTCCAAAAGTACAGTCCCTATTTGCGGCGGCCAAATTGGAAGGACGCGAATAAATTGGCGAATAGGCTGTGGTTATCCTGGCCTACCATCAGCACGACAGGGCGGGTGTAATACTCGATATTGAAACCGGTCTCGATGGCCAGCGCTGTTTTCCGGCTTGCCGCAAAGTCGAAATGCAGCGCGGATTTCAGGTGGATCCCCGGCACCATCTGGATCTCGTTCAGTCCCTTGGCAAAGCCTGCACTGCCCTTGATATAACTCAGATCCGTGAAGCTCTGCTTGTTTTCCTCCGAATACTTGAAGGTGGCGGGCACCAGGGCCGAGCCCTTATCCTGCTGCAGGTAGCCGTCGATGTAATATGGCTTTTCCATACCCAGCGCAAGCCCGATGGTATTGGCCCAGTGAATGCTTACGGTGCCGGGCTCGGGCTTGCCGGCGATCATCTTGCGAATCCCGTAGCCCAGCTTCAGTGCATAAAAATTATTGATCTTACCGAAGATGAAGGGCCGGGTCTTGTCGCCCGAACGGTCCGTGGGCGTCTGCTTCAGCTCCTTGGGGTCCTTATGCTCGCTAAACTCCAGCTGAAATATCCGGACATTATTGAACATATCCTGGTTCCGACCCTCGCGGCTGCGGATATCTCCCCGGTCCATGAACAGGCTCCAGCCGTCCGAGTTCAGCCGGAACCCGCCGGAAAGCTCCCGGGTAAGCGGCTTCGGCTTCTTGACGGCCAGGCTCGCCCCGGAAGATTGAATGGTTTGCCCCTGCACTACGCCTACCGCGACACTCAAACCAAGCGCCAAAACGCATTTTGAAAAATAACTACACATAAGAATTGGTCGGGTAGGAGTCATTGCATAACTGAGACGGCGCTTTCTTTGTAAAAGATAGTTCAAATTCCGGTAAGGGATAGGAATTTGCGGAAAATGACGCTCAAAATACGGTGCATTATGATCATGCCGCCGTTATGTCGCTGTTATGCCGGTTTTACGGAACTTGCAGAACAAACATTTTCTGCATCCCGTGACAGCCCAGGTTATTTACGAAGGCAACCTCCGGACGGTTGCTACACATATTCAATCCGGCACTGCGATCGAAACCGATGCCCCGGTCGACAACGGCGGGCAGGGGTCCCGCTTTTCGCCTACCGATCTCGTGGCCGCAGCCCTGGCATCCTGCATGTGCACGATCATGGCGCTGGCCGCGAAGGCCCACTCGATCGATCTCGGCCGGGTGAGCTGCGATGTCGAGAAGATCATGGTCTCCAATCCCAGGCGCATCGGGGAGATCAAGGTGGACCTCCGCTTCGAAGGTCCGCAGGCTTATGACGATAAGTCCCGCGCCATCCTCGAGCGCGCCGCCCTCACCTGCCCTGTCTTCGAAAGCCTGCACCCCGACTGTAAGAAGACCGTATCATTTTCCTGGTCCTGAGCCCCGGATCACGGCCAGGCCGATCGCGCAGCCCAGGCAGCCGTGTACGCAGCAATAGGACTGATACAGCTGCAGCTGTCCCTGCGCCTCCCCGGCATGCCGCGGCGCCCAGCCATGCTCCTTCCATAACCGGATGATGTTATTGTCTTCCGGCGGCAGCAGCTCCAGGAATTCCAGCGCAGCGCCGGCCTCCTCCCCGCGCCCCGATTCCAGGGCGTAGAAATACCGCATCGGCGCTATCGTATTGATGACCAGGTTCCCGATGCCGGCGGCCCCGAGCCGCTTTACGGCAGCCTTGCTCCCTGGGTCATCGAAGCGGTAGTGGGTATCCCAATACGAGCCGGCCCGGACGTCCAGCAATTCCATCACGGCCTCCGGGCCCAGCTCGGGCCGGAGCAGGCGGATAAGATCGGATCCCTGCTTCATGAGAGCAGCGAACTGCGCAAGCCGGATCGTAGGGAAATTGGCCGGCCGCAGCCGCATGAACTTCCAAAGCGCGGGATCCGCCGGCCCAAGGCGGTATTTCCTCCGTTGATATTCGTATTCCCGCTGCAGCTCCAGCGGGTAGGGATCGGAAAAGCGGCCGTTCAGCAAGCCGCTCTGACCGAAGAAAAGCGCTTCCAGCTGCAGCAGCCCCGATTGCCGGGATACGATCCGGAAGGGCAGGCTGCCAGCCAGCGCTTCGAAGCCGGCCGCGTTGACCTTAAAGCCGAAATTGGCCGCAAGCCGCTCATACAGCAGGCTGTGCCAGTCGCCCCCGTTCTGCCGCAGGCGCTCCCGCCACTGCCCGAAGCGCAGCTCCCAGCGCTCCACCAGCATCCGGCTCAGCCAGCTGCTGCGGACCAGCTCGCCCGCCTGATGAAGGACGCCTGCACAGGGCAGCCTCGCCGTGGTGTGGATCAGCTCGCGGCAGCGTTCCAGCACGACCGGCTCGATATGACCCCGCAGCTCCAGCAAGGGGATGCCGCCCGGCGGGGCCTCCAGGTCGTGCTCGTAGACGACGTGCAGCACTACTTTGCGGTAGGCGGGATCATCGTCATGGCGATGCCGCTTCCAGTCCGAGCTGCGGATATGGATCTCCACGGCGCCGACCAGCAGCACGTCATTCAGACGGATGCGCCCCATCGAGAAATCGGGACCGGAATGGCGGTTCAGGGTGCCTGGATGGACGATGCGGACGGCCTGGCCGTCTGTCGTGCGCAGCATGCCGGGGCGGTACAGGCTGTACTGCCAGACAAACTGCAGGATAGCTTCCTGCATGGGGTTCCGGGCCGGTTTGGTTTATAGGATGCCCGTCTCCCGAATTTACAGCATATAAAGTTGGACGAAGTTGGATAATGTTTGATGACGTTGGATAGTGTTCCGCTTATAGAACATCTTTGAGCGAGATGGTTGAGTGTTGAAACAGGCTTGCCCTGCGGCATCTTTCCCAACAAACCCGATCCAACCACTCCAACCCTATCCAACTTTATCCAACATTCCAACCAGCCCCTACAGGTACTTCGCCATCTGCGCCTGATATGCGGCGGCCGCTTCGCGCGCCTTTTCTGCAAAATCCGCTCCGCTGCCGGCAAAGATCACGGCACGCGATACGTTCACCAGGATACCGCCGTCTCCGTGCATGGCGATCTGGCATACCTCGTCGAGGTCGCCGCCCTGCGCGCCGACACCGGGAATGAGCAGGAAGTGCTGCGGGATGATGCTGCGGATATGCGCCAGCTGCTCGGTCTGCGTAGCCCCGATGACGAACATCAGGTTATCCGTAGAGCCCCAGGATGCGACCTTCTTCAGCACCTGCTCATACAGTTTTTCGCCCCCGGTCTCAAGCATCTGGAAATCCTGGCTGCCCTTGTTGGAGGTCAGGCCGAGCACGATTGCCCAGCGGTCGTCCCGCTTCAGGAAAGGCTTCACGCTGTCCTCGCCCATATACGGCGCCACGGTGACCGAATCGAAGGGATAAACATCGAAGAAGGTGGCAGCATACTGATCGGCAGTATTCCCGATATCGCCGCGTTTCGCGTCCGCGATCGTGAAAATATCGTCGGGGATATAGTCCAGCGTATCGCGGAGGATCTCCCAGCCGCGGATGCCCTGCGCTTCGTAGAACGCCGTATTGATCTTATAGGAAAC
>JASLDA010000048.1 GCA_030151745.1 Chitinophagaceae bacterium
ACCGTGGCCGAGTTGGGATCGGAGCCGTCCGTGATGATCTGCACCTTCGCCCTGCCTTCCCGGAGCTCCGGGCCGAAGTCCGCGGGAATCAGCAACGCGCATTTGATGCTGCCCTTCCGGAACTGCGCCTCGATATCCCGATAGTTCAGCACCGGGTGCCGGACAAGGAAATAAGTGCTGGTGCGGATGCGGTCGATGATCTGGGCCGAGCTTACGTCATGCGCGTTGTCCAATATCGATATGCCGATATTTTTCACCTCGCTGCTGAGCGCAAATCCGAAAAGAACGATCTGCACGACCGGCAGACCGAAGAGGATCAGGAGGGTCCGCCTGTCCCTGAAGACATGGTAGAATTCCTTCCGGATGAAGGCTAGTAGCTGCTTCATAATTGATCGGCGGATCTTTTGGCCCGGCGGGCCAGTTGGTAAAAAACCTCGTCCATGGAGTCTGCCTTAAACTCGGCTTTCAAACGGGAGGGCGTGTCCAGCGCCTCCACGCGGCCGTCGACCATCACCGATATGCGATTGCAGTACTCCGCCTCGTCCATGTAATGGGTCGTCACGAAAACGGTGATGCCGCTGCGCGCAGCCTCGTAGATCATATCCCAGAACTGCCGCCGGGCCACCGGGTCGACGCCGCCCGTCGGCTCGTCCAGGAAAACGATCTTCGGGCGATGCAGGATGGCAACTGAAAACGCCAGCTTCTGCTTCCAGCCCAGGGGCAGCGCGCCGACAAGCTTCTTCGCCTCACTGTCCAGGCCGAGGGTGCGGATGAGGTCCCGGCCCCGGGCTCTGATATCCGCCCTGGAAAGGCCGTACACACCACCGTAGAACTCCACGTTCTCCAGCACCGTCAGGTTTTCGTACAAGGAGAACTTCTGGCTCATGTAGCCGATATTTTCCTTGATGCGCTCCTGCTGCCGGTACACGTCGAACCCCGCGACGGTAGCCTGCCCGGAAGTAGGGTAGGAAAGCCCGCAGAGAATGCGCATGGCGGTGGTCTTGCCGGCGCCGTTCGCTCCAAGGAAGCCGAAGATCTCGCCCTGCTCCACGTCGAACGAGATGCCGTCTACCGCTTTGAAATCGCCGAACTGCTTCGTCAGTCCGGCGCAGGTTATCGCTTTAGGCTCCATACTGTCGTTTGTTTGCATCATATCCCGTGCTCTTTCATCAAACGGATAAAGCAGTCTTCGATGGTCGGGGTGACGGCTTTCGCAACGAAGTCCCCGGCCCCGTACTTGCCCGCAAGCCCCGTCAGCGCCCCGAGGCCCGTCTGCACATCCTCCGCGGCCTCGAGCGTCACGTGCAGGTATTCACCGAAGGCATAACAGCTTTCGATGGAAGCATCGTCGCGGAAATCGCGCAGTAATTTGTAGATGTCCTTTGCCTTCACCGCGTACAGCTGCACCGGGAAGTCGCGGACCAGCTTTCCGGGCGTATCGATCGACATAACGCGGCCGGCCTGGATCAGCGCGACCCGGTCGCAGAGCGCGGCTTCGTCCATATAAGGCGTCGAAACGAGGATGCTGATACCCTGCGCTTTCAGCCGCTTCAGCATTTCCCAGAATTCCTTCCTGGAAACGGCGTCCACGCCCGTCGTCGGCTCGTCCAGGAACAGCACCCCGGGCTTGTGGATGAGTGCGCAGCACAGGGCGAGCTTTTGCTTCATGCCGCCCGACAGCTTGCCTGCGCGCCGGTCCCTGAATGGTTCGATCTGCTCGTAGATATCCCGGATGAGCTCGTAATTCCCCTGGATGGTCGTTCCGAAAAGGGTTGCGAAGAATTCCAGGTTTTCCTTTACCGTCAGGTCCTGGTAGAGCGAGAACCTGCCGGGCATGTAGCCGATCTTGTTTCGGATCGCCCTGTAGTCCGCGACCACATCGCAGCCTTCCACAGTGGCGGTTCCCTTATCGGCGAGCATGAGCGTGGCGAGTATCCTGAAAATGGATGTCTTGCCGGCCCCGTCCGGCCCTATGAGGCCGAACAGCTCGCCTTTCTCCAGGTCGAAGGAGACATCGTCGACGGCGACTATGCTGCCGTTGTCGTAGGTCTTTGTGATATTCTTCAGTGAAACCGCGGGCATGGCTATTGCTTGTTCCAGATGAGCTCCCCGTACATGCCGATCTTTAGGAATCCGTCATTCCTGACGAGCACTTTTACCGCATAGACCAGATTGGCCCTTTCATCCTTGGTCTGTATCGTTTTAGGCGTGAACTCCGACTTATCCGATATCCAGGATATCCTGCCGTCATAGTATTTATACCCCTTCTCGCCCTGGTCTATCCTCACCCTGAGGGGCAGGCCGATCTTCAGCTGGGAAAGCTGGGCCCCGGTAATGTAGGCTCTCAGCGTCAGGGTGTCGAGGCTGGCGATCTTATAGAGCGGCTTGCCGGTCGTCTGCATCTCTCCCGCCAGGGCATACTTCGTCAGCACCACTCCGTTGATAGGATTGATCACGTCGCCCTTTTTGATCTCCTCGCCGTAGCGATCCCTGGTTTTCCGGAGCGGCCCCGCCTCGCTCAGTATGCTGCGGTTCTGCGTGCTGACGGTGGTCGTGCTCAGCCGCATCTGTTCCCTGGTGACTTCTATCTGCTTTCGCTGCTGGTCGACCTGTGCATTGATGTCGTCCAGCTGCTTGCGGGTGGCCGCGTCGGCCTTCACCAGGTTTTCCGTCCGCCGCTGCTCATGCAGGAGATGGTCCAGCTGGGCTTCCTGGAGCAGCAGCTGCCGCCGCACGAGCTCTACCTGGTCTGCCGGGCTGCTTGTTTTCTGGCCGAGGGCTTCGATGGACGCCTCGACCTGCTCCTGCTGGAGCCTGATCGTTGAGACATCGATCTGCCCGACCTTCTCACCCGCGGCGTACTGCCGGCCTTCCTCGACCTGGAACCAGAGGAGCTGCCCGCTTTGCCCGGCGGAAACGATCACTTCGTCCGCTTCAAAGTTTCCGGAAGCGTCGAAGCCGTTCTTTTTGCTGCAGGCACCGAGCAGCGTAATGGCGCAAATACTCAGAAAAAGCTTGTTCATGTTTGGGAATTGGAAGATTAGTTGCCTGCCTTATACCTCAGGTTGTATTCCGCCTGCAATAACTGTATCCGGTGGAGCAGCAGCCGCTGCTGGGAGAGGTTCACGGCATCGGACTGCGCCAGGTACTCATGCGTGGTGATCACCCCGTTTTCCAGCTGGGCCGCGGCAGATTTTTTGACCGATTGCCGCAGTGCGATCTCCTGCCTGTCCTGCTCCGCCAGCTCCCTGTATTTGGTTACCTGCTGCGTTTCCTGGCTGAGATCGAGCTGCGTATTGAAGAGGAACGTCTCTTTGTCGGCCTCCGCCGTTTCGCGGCTCAGGCCGATGAGGCTCTTCTGTCCCCGGAGCGTATAAAGGCTTCCCAGCGACCAGTTGAAGCGAAGCCCCGTTATATACCACCAGCCGAACTGGTTCTCGATGATATTCAATGTCGGCCTGCCGTAAGCCCCCTGGAAGAAGGCGCTGACCTTGGGCAAGTATGCGGACTGCAGCTGGCTTTGCTGAACATCGTAAGCCGCCTTCTGCAGCTCGAAGACCTTTAATTCCGGCCGGCCGATATTGTCGGTGTCTGCACTGACCGGCTCGGGTAAGGCCAGCTCCGCCGAAGAGCTTATCTCGTTCCCTATGAACAGGGACAGCATTTTAAGGAAGGCTGCGCGGTTCGCCCTGTATTCAACTCCGGCGGCGTCGACATTGATGATCTCCGCCCGCAGTTCGTCCACGCTGCTTCTGAACGTCGTGCCGTTGGCCAGCGCAGCCTGCGCCTTGTCCAGCTGGCTTTTCAGGTCCGCCTTGTTTATCTCGTTCTGCGCAAGCTGCGCATCGGTCAGGAGAATGGAGAAATAGATGGCGTTTATCCTGTCGCGCATCGCGTAAAGACTTACCTCCAGGTTTTGCTGCTGCAAAGCCGCGTTGGTCTTCGCCGCCTCTTTCTGATAGCGGGTATTCCCTCCATCGTAGATCTGCTGGTCTATATCGCCCTGGACCCTGTATTGATCTTTGCTTAAGCTAGGCAGTGCGACGTTGGGAGGAAGCACGTTTCCAAGCACGTCGGAAAAGCTGATCGTTTGCGACTGGTAGCTGGCCTGCCCTGAAAAAGACACCTGCGGCAGGTACCTTTTATTGGCATTTTCGATCGTGTACTGCCTTGACTTGGCGATCAGGTCCAACTTTCTGACCGCCGGGTAATTCTCGCGCGCCAGGCGGTAACATTCATCCAGGCTCAGTCTTGCAGGCTGTGCGCCGGCGCGGATGCCGAATGCAAGGAAAGCCAGGAGCAGCGAAGTGCAGGGCATGATTCTTCGGTTCATTTTCATCGGAGCATTTGATGTTTGGCGATGGCCGT
>JASLDA010000059.1 GCA_030151745.1 Chitinophagaceae bacterium
AGGTCAAGAAGCTTTACGTTGCCAGCCTGGAGCAGCTTGCCAGGCTGCAGTGGGTTGCAGGCCGCGAAGCCGATTTCAACCAGTGCTTCTCGACCAAGCAATTCAACGAGGAGGCCATTATGGCCGATCTGCTGTACTTCAAGTATTACTTCGCCGACCTGCAGAAGATCCATTATGACCGCCCGGCGCTGATGGACGAGATGCAGCGCTGGAGCCGGGAGATCGGCAGGATGCAGCCGCTGACCCTGATGTACCGCGACTTCCAGAGCCGCAATATCATGGTGCAGGACGGCAAGGTCTGGTTCATCGACTACCAGGGCAGTATGCAGGGGCCGCCGCAGTACGACATAGCGTCGCTGCTGTGGCAGGCGAAGGCGCAGCTGCCGACGGCCTGGAAGGAAGAGCTGCTCACCAGCTATATCACCAGCGTCAACGCCCTGCCTACGCCGCGTATCGACGAGATCTACTTCCGCAAGGGCTATGCCCAGATCGTACTGCTGCGCCTGCTGCAGGTGCTCGGAGCGTACGGCTTCCGCGGACTGCTGGAGCGCAAGCCGCATTTTCTGACCAGCATCGAGCCGGCGTTGAAGAGCCTTGCAGGGTTCCTGGCAGACCATCCGCAGCTGCCGGCATTCCCGGAACTGCGCTCCCTGCTGGAGAAGATCTCTACCCAACAGATGCAGGCCCGGTACGCCGCCCCACAGCTGAACCCGGATGCGAAGCTGATCGTGAACATCTGCTCCTTCTCCTACAAGAAGGGCATTCCCCGTGACCGGAGCCCGCATGGCGGCGGCTTCGTCTTCGATTGCCGCGGTCTGCTGAACCCGGGACGCTACGCGGCCTATAAGCATCTGAGCGGGCTGGACGAGCCGGTAAGGCTGTTCCTGGAACGCGAGACCCGCATGCCGGAATTCCTGGAGCATGTATACAGCCTGGTATCCCTGAACGTGGAGGACTATATCGCTAGGGGATTTGAAAACCTGAGCGTAGCCTTCGGCTGCACGGGCGGGCAGCACCGCAGCGTATATGCAGCAGGCAAGCTTGCCGCTTACCTCCAGGCGCGCTACAAGGTCGCCGTGGTGGTGACGCACATGAATATGGACAACTGGGTGCGGACGGAACAGCCGACGGAGTCATGAGCCCGAAGCCGGTGGACGAGACGGCCCTGCGGGAGTTCCTGGATGAGAAGATCCTGCTTTACAACACGCCGGCTTTTATCGCGGCCGATCCTGTTTCAATTCCGCATCGCTTCGGCAAAAGGCAGGACATCGAGATCGCGGGCTTCTTTGCCGCAACCCTGGCCTGGGGCAATCGCACCAGCATTACCAACAACTGCACGCGGCTGATGGGGTGGATGGACAATGCGCCGCACGAGTTCATCCTGGATCATAAGCCAGAAGATCTGAAGCCGATGCTGGTCTTTGCGCACCGGACCTTCAACGCGACGGATCTGCTGTATTTTATCGAGGTGCTGCAACGGCATTACAGCGCGTACGATTCGCTGGAAGATGCGTTCTTCCCGGGAGCGCCTGATCCGGAAGCGGATTCGTACCTCCGGGAACCGGCTGCGGCTCAGGCGGGATCTCGGCGCAAGGCGCCGGTCCCGCATACAAGCGTGGGCGAGGCACTGATCCGCTTCAGCCATTATTTTTTCCAGGGTGAATATCCGGAACGGACCCGCAAGCATGTGAGCAATCCGGCGCGGGGCTCCGCCTGCAAGCGGCTTTGCATGTTCCTGCGCTGGATGGTGCGCCGCGATGAGGCCGGGGTCGACTTCGGTATCTGGACGAAGGTTTCACCGGCGGATCTGATCTGTCCGCTGGATGTGCACGTGGCGCGGGTGGCGCACCGGCTTGGGCTGACGGCCCGCCCGAATGCGGACTGGCGTTCGGCGATCGAGCTGACGGAGGTGCTCCGCCGCTGGCGCCCGGATGATCCCGCGGTATATGACTACGCGCTGTTCGGGCTTGGAATGGCGGAGCGGTTTTGAGGTCGATTGGTTGAATAGGCCGGCGCTGCAGCGCCGGCATGTCGCTCCTTTCGCCCCTCCTTATTTTCCGACACGCGCCTCCGCTCCCTGGCTCTCTGCGGGAAATTGTTTCCCGGCATAAGCCGCTTGTCACATCTTCACGCGAAGCTCAGCTGCCGGCTTGCTTCGGAGCTGCGCTGGGGAACGTGGTCTACGATTGCATCGGGGTAGAGGACCAGCGAGGTGCCGGGCCGCTTCCACCAGCTGCTGTCGAGAAGCCGGCTGAAGTTGAGGATGCCGCGGACCGAGCAGCGCGTGTCGTTGCTGGACCATTCCTCGATGCGGTCGAAGAGCTCGTGCGGTACCTGGAACAGGCTGTCGAAAGACACGTAGACGCGGACGTAGAAGTCGTTCGTGAGCTCGGAAGGCTCCTGGTGGTAACGCTTCTTGTATTCGTACTTATAGCCGTAGCGCAGCGCCGACAGATCCGACAGGACTGCCGATGCAGTGGCAACGCCCCCTGCTCCCTTGCCGTAGAAGAACTGCGATTCGGCGAATCCGCTCTCGATGACCACGCCGTTGAACTCGTTCCGGACAGTGTGCAGCAGGTGCTCCGGCGTCACGAATTGCGGCAGCACATAAGCGGCGATCTTGCCGTTTTCCAGCTTGCGGGCGCCGGCCACCAGCTTGATCTCCCAGCGCTTCTCGGAAGCCAGCACGGCGTCCTGCTCATGCAGGGCCTGGATGCCTGTGTGAACGAGCTCTTCCGGTGAGCTCACGATGCCGTAGGCATGCGCCAGCAGGATAGTGAGCTTGTTCACGGCATCGATTCCGTTCACGTCGAGGCTGGGATCGCTCTCGGCGAAGCCCGCGATCTGGGCCTGCACCAGGGCTTCGTCGAAGCCGATGCCTTCATGAGCGACCTTGGTCAGGATATAATTGGTCGAGCCGTTGACGATCCCCTGCAGGCCTTGCAGCAGGTCGTTGTCGTAGTATTCTTCGAGATTGCGAATGACCGGGATGGAGGCGCAGGCGGCCGCTTCGTAGAGGAAGGGCGTGCCGGTCTCGCGCTGTATGTCGAGCAGCTCTTCTAGGTGCTCGGCGATCATCTTCTTGTTTGCGCTGACGACCTTCTTGCCGCTTCGCAGCGCCGTAGATACGATATGGAATGCAGCCTTCGCATCGTCGATCAGCTCGATGATGGTATCGATATTCGGGTCGCTGAGCAGCTCGTCGGCGTTCGTCGTGAAAAGCCCGGCCGGCGCGTTGCGCTTCTTTTCCGGGTGGCGGATGGCGACGCGCACGATCTCGGTACGCAGGGAAGGAGTGGTTTTCAAAACCTGATACAGGCTTTCGCCGACGGTCCCGAAGCCGAACAGGCCGATGCGGGAGATGGATTGTTGCTTGGACATATTGATTGGTTGGAATGGCGTCGCTTCGCTCGCCGTTGGATATTGTTGGAATAGCAGCGCTTTGCTTGCTGTTGGATATTGTTTGTTGGGGAGACTGCCCGGAATTATCTGATTGTGCTCTGTTCCCCGGGCGTTGCCCGTGGCGGCACCCTTATGGCGTTTTGCTGACGGCGTAGTTCAAGCGCTCGCAGCGCGGGTTTGGTTTCCCGATCCACTGCCTATTGCTTATTGCAAATTGCTTATTGATTCACCGCAGCCCGCCTTCCAGCGCCGCCGCGAGCGCCGTACTCACGGCTTCCTGCTTACGGGTCACAATCGCCAGAGCCTGTTCGAGGTCTCTGATCAGATCGCCGGCATCTTCGAGTCCCGCGCTGAGGCGGATGAGGCTGTCGGCCACCCCGCCCTGGCGGCGGCGCTCGGCCGGAATGCTCTTATGCGTCATTGCGGCGGGATGACAGCACAGGCTCTTGACCCCGCCCAGGCTTTCGGCGAGCTTAAACAGCCTGGTGCTGCAAACCACAGCTGACGCGGCTTCTGCGGAATCGGTCCGGAGATTGAATGAAACGATGCCTCCGAACCCGCTTTGCTGCTTTGCTGCGATCTCGTGGTTCGGATGACTTTCG
>JASLDA010000047.1 GCA_030151745.1 Chitinophagaceae bacterium
GGAGGAATTCGGGGAGTGCTATCCCCTGCACCTCGGCGTCACCGAAGCCGGCGACGGCGAGGACGGCCGCATCAAAAGCGCGATCGGCATCGGGACCCTGCTCGAAGAAGGTATCGGCGATACGATCCGTGTGAGCCTGACCGAAGATCCGGAGTTCGAGCTGCCGGTTTGCAAGGATATCGTCGGCCGCGCCGGCTCGTACCGGGAAGCGGAAGAGGAGATCCCGGCCGCTCCCCTGCCCTACGATCGCTTTGCCTACAGCCGCCGCAGGACGGAGGAAGCCGGCAATATCGGCGCAGCCCAGGTCCCGGTGGTCGTGGCCGATTACATGCATGCGGAGGCGATCACGCCCCGGAGCTTAGGCGCTATCGGCTATCATTACGACGAAGCGCTGGACAAATGGCATATCGGCGACGCCGCGGCCGACTTTATTTTCACCGGCTCCCGCCAGATCGGTTTCGCACTGCCGGGTACCCTGGGCGTAATTGCGGATGCATCTGCTCTTCAGGGGGCCGGCCCCCTGAAGGAGCGGCACTACCCTCTTTTCCAGGGGGCCGGGTTCGATCCGGACACAGCGCGCCCGGGGCTCGCTTTCATCGGTATCGATGCGGATGCGGCGGATGCGGTACTGCAGGCGAAGCGCGCTTCCGTGCCCGGCGCCGTGCTTTGCATCGGCTCCTCCGCGCAGCAGCCGATGATCAGTATCCGCAATCTTGTAAGCACCTTGACGGCGAGCGGGAATACGACGCCGTTCATCATCGTCGCCGAAAGCCACACGACGACCGTCGACAAGCAGCTGATCGACCTCGCAACCGATTCCGGCGCACTGCTGCTGGACGGCATGGGCGACGGCGTCTGGCTGATGAACGACCCGGGGAAGCTTCAGAACGTGCAGGTCACGGGCCGCACCTATCTGCCGGTCTCGAACAACGAGCAATTCCTGAACAACACGGCGTTCTCCATCCTGCAGGCGACGCGCACCCGGATCTCGAAGACGGAATATATTTCCTGCCCCAGCTGCGGCCGGACCTTGTTCGACCTGCAGGAGACGACCGCGAAGATCCGCGCGGCTACATCGCACCTGAAGGGGGTGAAGATCGCCATCATGGGCTGCATCGTGAACGGTCCCGGCGAAATGGCCGATGCGGACTTCGGCTATGTAGGCAGTGGTCCGGGAAAGATCACCCTGTACAGGAACAAGGAGGTCGTGAAGCGAAACGTGCCCAGCGAGATCGCGGTGGAAGAGCTGATCGGGCTTTTGAAGGATGCCGGTGCCTGGCAGGACGCAGGCGAACGCGTCGCCCGATAGCGAGGTGTCACCTCTATATGGAGGTGACACCTCGCTATCAGCGGAAATACTCTCTGTCAGCCCGTTTTCCCTGCGCCTTTCGCTCCGCCTCCCGGGCCCGCAGCTCCACGCGGCGGATCTTCCCGGAGATCGTCTTGGGCAATTCGTCGACGAACTCGACGATCCGCGGCGCCTTGTAGGGCGCCATATGCTTCCGGCAGTGATCGAAGATGCGCCGGGCAAGCTCTTCGCCCGCGGCGGCTCCGGGCTTCAGCACGACGAAGGCTTTCACCACCAGCCCCTTGACCGGGTGCGGGCTGCCGACCACGGCGGATTCCAGGACTTCCGGCACCTCAAGCAAAACGCTTTCCACTTCGAAAGGACCGATGCGGTAGTCGGATGATTTGATGACATCGTCGTCGCGGCCCACGAACCAGATATAGCCGTCGGCATCCCGGTACGCCTTGTCGCCGGTATAGTAGAGGCCGTGGCGGAATACATTCGCCGCCTTTTCGGGAGCGCCGACGTATTCCCGGAAAATCCCGTTGAAGCGCCCGGGGTGCATGCGCACTGCGATCTGCCCTTCTTCCTGCAGGGGCAGCTCGTTCCCGGCCTCGTCCGCTATTACGATATCGTAGAGGAAGGAGGGCTTCCCCATGGAGCCGAAGC
The DNA here is from genome assembly GCA_030151745.1 of Chitinophagaceae bacterium. Classification (GTDB taxonomy): domain Bacteria; phylum Bacteroidota; class Bacteroidia; order Chitinophagales; family Chitinophagaceae; genus UBA1952. The sequence continues at coordinate 1,958 of JASLDA010000047.1, forward strand.
GCAGCTCGGCGCCCGGCAGGTTGTACACCATGCAGGTGCTTTCCGTCTGCCCGTAGCCGTCGCGGATCAGGTGACTGGTACCAGCCTGCCAGGCCTGGATCACTTCCGGATTGAGCGGCTCGCCAGCGGAGACGCAAGCGTTCAGCCGGCTGAGATCGTAGGCCTTCAGGTCCTCCTGGATCAGCAGCCGCAGGGCCGTGGGCGGCGCGCAGAGCGTTGTGACGCCATTGTCCTGTATGGCTCGCAGCTGGGCCCTCGCTTCGAAGCGGCCGTCCTGGCGAAAGCAAAATACCGTAGCCCCGGCGTTCAGCGGTGCGAAGAAGCAGCTCCAGGCAAACTTCGCCCAGCCGGGCTGCGAGATATTATAGTGCTTGTCCGTCCCGCCGAGCCCGATCCAGGCGGCCGTGCTCAGGTGTCCCAGGGGATAGGAGGCGTGTGTATGCGCAACGATCTTAGGGAAGCCCGTCGTACCGGAAGTAAAGAACCAGAACAGGATATCCGAAGCCTTTGTCTCCGCGGCCTCCGCCTCCGCCGAATATGCCGCCGTCTCCTCCAGGCTATTCCATCCCGGCTCCGCGCCGTCCAGCAGCAACTTTACGGGCACATCCGCGCCGAAACGCTCCAGTGCATCCTGGATTTTAGGCAGGTTTTCCTTGTCGGCAATCACAGCTCCGGGCTGCGCTTTTTCGAAGCGGTATGCAATATCCGTCGCGCTTAGGATACCTGCCGCGGGGATCATGACGAAGCCGCCTTTGATGATCGCCAGGTAACTCAGCCAGAGCCCCGGGTGCAGCCCGCACATCACAAATACCCTTTGTCCCGGCTGCAGTCCTTTCCCGCGCAGAAAATTCAGCAGGCGGTTCGCCCCGGCGGCGGCCCCGGCATAGCTCAGCACGCTCCGCTCGCCGTTATCGCGAAGCAGCTCCAGCATCGGGCGCCCGGGGTTCCCGGAAACATGAACCGCTTCGAATACGTCGCGGGTCCAGTTAAAATGCCCCGGAACTTCGTAGTCGAGGGTTTGGAGCTGCGCGTAGTCGTGCGCGGCAATGGCGCCTATAATCCGGCGAAAGGTTTCCTGGAACGATGTCATAACAAGAAGACTGATGCTTCCTGTAAGTTACAGATCTCTGCAATCAGCCCAGGCATGGCCGGGCCGTCCAAACCGGAAATCCCGGCTCAGGTATTTGCCAGCACATCGGCGATATGCAGGCTCTTGATCGGAAGATGATGCTTCTCGATATAGCCCTGCACGTGCATCATGCAGCTCACATCGGTGCTTATCATGTACTCGGCGCCGGTGGCCAGCGCGCTCTGCACCTTGGTCTGGGCCATCCCGATGGAGACGGGCTCGAACTTCACGGCGAAGGTGCCTCCAAAGCCGCAGCAGGTTTCACATTCCGTCATCTCCACCAGCTCCAGCCCCTTCACATGCTCCAGCAGCTTGCGCGGCTGCGACTTGATGCCGCATTCGCGCAGGGCGCCGCAGGCGTCGTGATAAGTGACCTTCCCCCCGAAGCTCGCACCGACGTCTTCGACCTTGAGCACGTCGACGAGAAACTCGGTGAACTCGAAGAGATAGGCCCGGACCGTATTGCTCCGGATCTGGTCCGGGCTGCCGTCAAACAGCTTGTCGTAGTAATTTCGTACGTACCCCGTGCAGGAGCCGCTGGGCGCGACGATATACAGGTCCTGGTCGAAATCCTTCAGGAACTTCTGCGCCACGGCCCTTGCGTCCTCCCAGTATCCGGCATTGAAAGCCGGCTGCCCGCAGCAGGTTTGCCGGGGATTGTAGTGAACTTCGCAGCCCAGCCGCTCCAGTACGCGCACCATGTTGAGGCCGGTTTCCGGATAAAGCTGGTCGACGAAGCAGGGGATGAAAAGCTGGACGCGGTGCATTCCGGCAAAGGTCGGAAAATCGGGCGGGACTGAATCGGGCGCCAGGACGCCCGGAGGCAAATGCCGCCCCAAACCTCGATGCGGAACGCAGCAATCATCAGGGACGCGACGA
>JASLDA010000063.1 GCA_030151745.1 Chitinophagaceae bacterium
ACCCGCGCTGAGCGAATAACAGGTTTACGATTGAAAATTTAAGATTGTAGATTGACGTCGATCCGGGGTTCCGGCCTCTCAATCTACAATCTTAGATTTTCAATCTACAATCCTGGATCCCTTCAGCTCAGCAGGATGCGCAGTCCGACCAGCGCCAGGCAGACCGCCAATACGCGGATGATCACGTTCGTCGGCAGCCGATGCGAGAGCCAGGCCCCGAGCTGGGCTCCGGGCAATACGCCGATGCACAGCCCTATCACCAGCTTCTGCGCGATAGCGGCATTGTAAGTGCCGTTCACAAAATGCGTGATCACGGTAATGCTGGACATGATGGCCAGTATAAAATGTGAAGTCGCCGTTGCGATGTAGACGGGAAAGCCCATCCACTGCACCATGGCCGGCACGTGCACGATCCCGCCGCCGATACCGAGCAGCGGGGATATAAAGCCGACGATAATGCTGACAAGGATCCCGAAGCGATAGTTGTATGCATAGCTGAACACCTTGCCGTGGCGATCGGTCAGCGTCGTGCTGATGACGCCCGGCCCTGGCTCGCGCTTCGGTCCCGCGTCCCGCTTTGCAACGGCCTTGCGGCTGTTCTTCATGAACAGGTAGCCTGCGAGGACCAGCAGCAGGACGGAAAATACCTTCTGGAAGACTTCCTTGGGAATATAGTTGGTCAGGTAGGCGCCGAGCACAGAGCCCGGGATCGTGAACAGCGCGAATAGCAGGCCCGCCTTATAGTCTATGCGCCCGGCCCTGGCATAGGCCACGCTCCCCGAAATCGCGTTGGCAGCAACGATGGCTATGGATACTGCCGTAATCGTTTCTGTCGGCAGCTCCGGATGGGTCAGCAGCAGCAGCGGGACCAGCAGGAATCCACCGCCGGCACCGATAAGCGTGCCGCAGGTGCCGATAAGAAAGCCGACGATAATAAGTATCCAGTACTGATCCATTCCAGAATATTGCGTTACTCCGCGCGGGACCGGACTGCATCCAGCCCGGCCCCGCCGGAGCCGCAAACTTCCCGAAAAATGCGGACATCGGTCCGCTCTCCTGGTTGCGGGTCAATCCGAGCCATGCACCGGGATTGCCGCCTATTCCGCGACATCGGTAGCCGCGGAACGTTCGCGGTTCGCCTCCAGCTCCTGCGTGAGCGTCTCGACCCGGGCCTGCGCCCGCCTGTACGCATCGCTGCCCATGAAAAAGCGGACCGGCGGCGCCGCCATCTCCGCGAGCTCGATGAACATATCCGCGGCCTTATCCGGGTCCCCGGTCTGCTTCCCGCTGATGCTGTCGTAGCGAGCCAGGGAGGCATGCACGCCCTCATAGGCATCGATCTTCCTCGTTGCGATCACCAGCGATTCGCGGCTCAGGAAGCTGGTACGGAAGCCGCCCGGGGCGACCGCCGTCACATGAATTCCAAGCTCCCGGAGGTCCAGCGCGGAAACCTCGGAGAGCGCGATCACCGCCGCCTTGGTAGCCGAATAGACCGCCCAGGCCGAGGCGCCGTTGAAGCCCGCAATGGACGCTATATTGATGATGCGGCCGTTGCGGCGCGCCCGCATACCCGGCAGCGCGGCCTGCATCACGGTCATCGTCGCGAACACGTTCACATCGAAGCACTGGCGGATCTCTGCCGAGCTCAGCTCCTCGAGCGCTCCCCCGATGCCGTAACCGGCATTGTTCACAACGACGTCCAGCTGCCCGAAATGCGACTCTGCCTTTTCCACCGCTGCCCGGATGGAAGCCTCATCCTGCAGGTCCGCTTCCAGCGCGAGAAAGTCCGGATTCCCTCCGGCCCCGGCGGCGGATTCCAGCTGCCGCCGGTCCCGGCTGGTAGCGGCCACCCGGTAGCCCGATTCCAGCAAACGCTTTACCAGGGCCAGTCCCAGTCCCTTGGATGCCCCGGTGATAAACCATACGTTCTTCATATCAGTTTGCATTAAAGACCGCGCGACGGCAATCAAGGCTGCGCCGGCCCGGCATTAAAATTAAGATCCTGCCACAAGGGCTGGATCCAAGCAGCTCAATTGACTGCCGTAAAATTCGCTCCGGTGCTCCCTAAGTCCAGGTTGCCGGATGGAACGCCCGAAAATTACGCGGGGCCGGCACTTTCAGGTCACTTCGCTGCCATTGAGAAGGAATAGCGTGGCGGCTAACTTACAGCGAGGCTATCCGGTTCGAACCCGGCAAAGCGCGCTCCGTCCTGTTTCGCCAGTCGCTCCCCGGGCTCAGCAGCGCCATATCTTTCAAAGAAACCAGCGGATGCAAAAATGCTAAGCGACAGGAGTTGGCATCTTTTTCGCGAATAGCTACTTTCCCAACCTACCATTCAACTATTCAACTACTCAGCGAATCATGAGAGCATTCATCACCGCCGAAGATCTGCTGCAGCTGGGCTTCGTGGAAGGCAGGATCCTCGGCGCCGCACTGAAGCTGTCCCTGCAGTTTGCAGGCCGGCCCAAAGGCGAGGTGCTGGCCCTGCTCGAAAAGCTGCGCAGCTACCCCGAGAGCTTTCTCGACGACCCGGTGCTGGGCACCCTGGCCAGGGAGATGAACGCGCCGGCCCCTGCCGATGGCGCCATCCCGCTGAACGAGCGGCCGCAGAGCTATGCCGTTTACGGCGCCGGCGGCATCGAAGCCGGGGCGCGGGCACAGATGGACACGGCGATGAGACTGCCGGTGACGGCCGCCGGAGCGCTGATGCCGGACGCCCACCAAGGCTACGGCCTGCCGATCGGGGGCGTGCTGGCGACCCGCAACGCGATCATTCCATACGGCGTCGGCGTCGATATCGGCTGTCGCATGGCGCTGACGATCTACGATATCCCGGTCGATCATTTCCTCGGCCACCAGTCGCAGTACAAACGCGAGCTTATAGCCCATACCAGCTTCGGTGCCGGGCAGGGATTCAAGCCCCGCGAGCAGACCGATCACCCGGTGCTGAACTCCGGCCTGTTCCGCATCAACAAGCTCGTCGCGGGCCTGTACGATAAAGCAGCCGCCCAGCTCGGCACATCCGGCGGCGGCAATCACTTCGCCGAATGGGGCATCATGAAGTTCCCGCAGCGGGACGAAGCGCTGAACATAGACAAGGGCTCCTACCTGGCGCTGCTGACGCATAGCGGCTCCCGGGGCTTCGGCGCCACCATCGCAGGCCACTACACCCGGCTTGCGAAGGAGCTTTGCAAGCTACCCAGGGAAGCTGCCAACCTGGCCTACCTGGACCTGGATACGGAAGCGGGCCAGGAATACTGGCTGGCGATGAACCTTGCCGGCGACTATGCCTCGGCCTGCCACGAGATCATCCACAGCAAGCTGACCAAAGTTATCGGCGGCACCGTGCTGGCGCGGGTGGAAAACCATCACAACTTCGCCTGGAAAGAAATGCTGAACGGCGAGGAAGTGCTGGTGCACCGCAAGGGCGCCACGCCGGCCGGCAGGGGCGTACTGGGAATCATCCCGGGCTCGATGACGGCTCCCGGCTTCCTGGTGCGGGGGAAAGGCGAGGCTGCGTCGATCAACTCGGCATCGCATGGCGCAGGGCGGCAGATGAGCCGCAGCGCCGCCATCAGGAACATCGGCAAGCAGGAGATGCGCGAGGTGCTGCGCGATCACGGCGTCACGCTGATCGGGGCCGGGCTGGACGAGGCGCCCATGGCCTACAAGGACATTCACAAGGTGATGGAAGCCCAGCAGGAGTTGGTCGATATCGTCGCGAAGTTCAGCCCGAAAATGGTGCGCATGGCCGATGACGGCAGCCGGGAAGATTGATCCGGCAACCGGGCCATGCAGCTCCGGCCAACTATTTCTTCCTGAACCAGAGATTCAGGCGCAGGCCGTTCGTGTTCTCCTCTTCGGTCTCCAGGTTGTCCGCCAGGTAGATCGTGTATGCGCCGGACTTTGTGAAAACGGCGCCGGTGCGGGCCTTGCCGTCGTCGTAGTACAGCCCGGTCAGCGTCGCGTCGATGGTGATCTCCCGCGCCTTGGCAAAGGCGGCGGGCTCCATGAGCCGGGAGCTTTCGGGGTCCTGGATGTAGAAGTAGCGGTCATCCGGGTCTATGATCGCCATGCGCCCGGGATGCTTCTCGCTGAGCCGGAGCATGACCGCTGCGCCCGGGCGGAGGGTATCCGCGGACAGCGAGCTGTGTTCCGGGTCCACGGCCTGGATCAGGGCATCGGCAGGCTCCGCGGCGGAGACGGTCACGGTATCTGCCGGAATCGGCCGGGAGCTCGCCGCGGGCCGGCATTGCAGGAACAGCAGCATGGCCGCCGCAATGCTTAAGATCAGGCTTCGCATGCTCATTTAATTTCCAGGTGAAAGTGCGGGGGCTTGCCTTCGTTGATCACCTTACGGCAATACTCGTTGCCGATCTTCGTGAACACCGTCTTCTGCGCTCCGGACAGGTCGCGGCTGCGCACATCGAAGGCTTTTGCATTCAGGTGATTCGAGATATAGGTACCCTTGGCCACCTGCGCATCGAGCGTCGACTGGATCGCCGCCTTGGTCTCCGCTACGCTGAGCTTGTCCTTCACGGCCTTGTTGTACGCATTGATGACTTCCTGGGCTGCCGTCTTGTTCTTATACAGCTTCAGCAAATCGTCTTTCAGGTTCAGCTTGGTATACATCGCGTCGGCCTGGGCTGCCGTCGACCTCCGCCCCGAGGTAATGACCATGACCTTGTTCGGACTTGCGTTGCAATAGAAGCGCACGCCCATCGGCCGGATGACGGAAATGATATCGTCGCCCAGGACAATGTCCGTATCGGCGATCTCATAGGCGGCCGGCAGCGCGCTTTCCAGGCGTGTCAGCGTTGTGCAGCCCGCCGTGACGGTACCGGTGGCGACCAGCATCTTCTCGATCTCCTTCTGGAAGCTCTCGATGCCGGTCTGCAGATCTTCGGAATAGACGCCGTCGGTCTTGACCTTGTACAAATGCTTGGATAGCAATACCTGGACGACCTTCACATCCATACTGTCGTTCTTCTGGCCTTTCCCGACGCCGTTCCGGATTGAATAATATGCCATAGGATCAAGGTGATAGGATTCCTGAAATTACGATGCAGCCGGCTCGGCACCGTTAGGCTTTTCGGATACAGCGATCGCACATCCGTTCTTCCGGTGCTTCTCAGCGGGTTCATGTCAGCTCTGATCAAGGTGTCACCTCTGGCGGAGGTGACACCTTGATCAGAGCTGACACCTTGACCGGAAATTCGCTCGGGAAGCATAATCCGGAACCGCGCACGGTGTATTTTTGCAATATAATGCAGAGAACCCGCTCGCAGGTTTGCTGTCCGGAAGCGGCTTTGGAACTATCCCCGGGACAGGGACCGGACTTGCTAAAAACCTGACTACAGACGATGAAATTTGTGAACGGCTATGAGCTGCATTTCGTTTCGAAGCGCTTCGACAATGGAACCACGCGGAACAAGCGCATGCTCGCCGTGCGGGACCAGGGCGGCATTCC
>JASLDA010000512.1 GCA_030151745.1 Chitinophagaceae bacterium
ATACCAATACGGTCACATTGCCTGTAATCAATACGATCAACGTCACCCAGTCTAATGTGACCATACCGCTTCGCTATAATAACGCCAATAGTTTAAGCAATGACTTCCTGGCTATCCCGGATGTAACGGGTATTGCAGTGGACAGTGTAAAGGATAATATTACAGGTGCTGTTATCGTACCCTCCGGCAATATCTACGACCTCTCGTACCTGCCTGTAGGCAACCGCGACTTTAATGTGTACACGCGGGTTACCTTGTGCAATAACGCGACACTCCTTTTTTATGCCGACCGTACCCCCTGTTCCGGTACCCCCGCCAACTGGACGGCTTATGCCTGCAAAGCAAATGCAAGCCAGGTCGGTTTCAATTTCATCACTACCGGTGGTGAGCTGCAGATGGTCGACAGCCTTTATGCTGCACAAAAAGACCTGTGCACTGCCGACACGGTAGAGTTCAAAGTAGCCAACAGCCAGACGCAGGATGCTACGGGTGTGAAGATCAGCTTCACCTTGCCTCAGCATATGCTTCTGGTGCCGGGACAGACCCAGCTGCAGATGGCCAACGGGGCTTTTGTCACCGTTTCCGATCCCGTTCTTAATGCAGGTGTTTATAGCTGGACACTGACCAATGATACCTTGTATAAAGTAAGCCAGGCACCCTATAACGGGCTCAGCCTGCGCGTAGGTATCATTACCGAGTGCGGTTATACATCCGGCTCGCAGATCACGAGCAGCGTTGCAGGTAATGTGGCCTGTGGTCCCATCTCCAGTCTCTTCAATACAAACCCGTTACCTCTTACCATAGGCAATATGTCGCTGCCCGCTTATACGACTAATGTAAAGGCCAGCGCGCAGCAGATTACCGGATGCAGCGCCGGTGCATCATACGATTACCGGATAGCGCTGCACATCGGCAACGGCCTGACGGTTGCGGGGGACGACATTACCGTAACCTTGCCTCCGGAGTATGTCTACGTTTCCTACAACGCATCCGCTCCGGGATCGAGCCATGCACCAGCAGGTGCTCCTGCAAGCTCGACGTTGAGCAATGGGGCTACGTACTTGGTTTGGAGCATGCCCGGTAGTATCCCGATAGGCGATAGCATTGTCTTTACTTTTAAGTACAACGAGCTATCACAAGTAAATAAGTGCAGTGCCAATCCCGCCCGTCAGAGCGTAGTAAGGACATTGGCCAACGAAACCGCATACTGTGCCAGCACCGGCTCAAGTTGCGGGGTAACCTCGACTACAGGGATGGATACGGTAAACCTGCAGTCGCTAAAGCCCAGCGTATCCAACAGTGTAACTGCCGCAACATACAGGTATGCCTCCAATGCAGGCACCCCCGGAGCGCATTCTTATGTCAGCATCCAGGGTACGCTGACCAATAGAGGCTTTGCCGCTGTACCTGTAGGCACCAATATTTATATGGAGGTTTTCATCGATGCAGATAGCTCTGGTTCGATATCGGCCGGGGACTTCGCCCTGAAGCCACTGGTATATAACGGCGGCCTGGCTATAAACGCCAACTATAATTATACTTACGCAGACACTTTCAACTCGGCCTCATGCCCTACCTGCCTGGGGAAACGACTGCTGCTCCGTTTCAGCGATAACCCGACAGTGCCAGGTACCCCCGCTGCGTCCCAATGTATGTGCGACAGCGTGACAGTCAGCTGGATCGTCCCCAATGCACTGCCGCTTGCACTGGATCTGGGCGAGTTCAGGGGCATAGTCCGGAGCTGCGATAAGGCCCGGTTGAACTGGAATACGTATGCGGAAACCGGGATGGGGCTGTTCTTCGAAATACAGCAAAGCCTCGATGGCCGCTCTTTCGACAGGATAAGCATCATACCGGCCAATGGCTATGCGGGCAGCTATGAACAGCTAGTGCCAATGCCTGCCCGCCAGGTTTACTACCGGCTGGTGATGCATGAGGATGCCCGCCAGGTTTACAGCAAAGTAGTGACGGTGACCAGCGACTGCTGGAGCCATAGCGGAAGCAGCATTATCGCTTATCCCAATCCCTTCAGCAGTGTGATAAATATCAGCGGTGCTGAGCCCGGAAGCGAGATTGTACTGATGGACATTGCCGGCCGCCGGCTGTGCCGGCAGGTTTCCGGCGGCAGCGGTACCGATGTGCTGAACATAAAAGGGCTGGCAAACGGTACCTATATGCTCACCGTAACAGACAGTCTGGGGCAGGTGACGAGAATAAAAATATCGAAAGAATAGTGTTCGTTGGCGTTCCGTTTTATCGCAACTCCAGGCTTGCAATAACAAAGCCTGGAGTTGCCTGCCGCAGGCTTCTGTGTCGGCTGTAAATATTGATTGACCTTCCCCGGTTTGAGACTAATTCGACAGCAGAGTGTCCGCTGGGAAGAGGCCTTAAAGCGCCGAGTCGCAGTCCGCAGCGCAGGATGCAATCATGCCGGTTTGGTGTCGAATTGGTATGAGACGTACCTGATCGACTTCATCGAATGGAACACTCGAGCAATAAGAAGGGCGAAGACGCCGCTGTGAGGAAGGAGTTTACTTTAGTCATGAGGACATGCCAAAGCTGAGGTGTCAGCTTCCCCGAAATCCGTACGATTCAAAAGTATAGATCCATAAATGGTTCGTTGAATATC
>JASLDA010000085.1 GCA_030151745.1 Chitinophagaceae bacterium
TGCGCTTGATAGCGTCCAGCGTCTCCCGGAACCACCGGTTATAGAGCTTCGCGCTCCGGCTGTAATCCGCCAGGCCGGTCGTGTTCGCCGGCAGCGGACCGTAAGGCGTATTGCCCGGGGCCTTGCGCGGGAAGACATGCACGCTCATCGTCCCGTCCTTCAGCAGCCAGTCGCCTTTCTCCATGGTATAATGCGCGCCGTGTATTACGAGCGGCACTATATCCAGGCCCAGCTTTTCCGCGATATAGAACGCCCCCTTGTGAAAGCGGTGAACGGTATCGGTCCTGGAGCGTGTTCCCTCGGGGAATACCATGATGCTGTATCCCCGGGAAACCAGGTCCTGCAAAGGCTCCAGGCTGTCTTCCGCTCCGTCCGCGACCGGGTAGTACTCCGCCAGCCTTACAACGCCGCCGAACACCGGAGAGCGGTACACCCATTTATTGGTCAGCAGGACCATACGCGGGTTCAGCGCCGTGGTCAGCAGGATATCCAGGAAAGAACTGTGATTCGCGATGTAAACCGCCGGCCGGCTGAAGTCCATCGCGCCCTTGTTGACGACCCGCTTCCGTGTATTCGTCATGATATGCAGCACGCTCCAGGTGCCTGCGCTGATGATCCGGTGAAATACCAGCTTGCTCCGCCTGCGCCCCAATGGCCTGAGCCCGATTAGCACCAGCCCGCAGAGCGTCGCGGCGAGGGAGCAGCTGAGGAAGTACAGGAAGGAGAACGCGCTTTTCGCGAGGCTCCAGGCGGTGAAGGGCAGGTAGGCCTTATCGGCGCGGTCCTGGATCAGGAACCGGTACAGGGCGGGCTGCAGGGTCTGCGAGATGATCAGCACGCAGAGCATGCCCGTCACGCTGATCGCCGCGATCGACCGGAGCGCCGGATGCTTCGCCAGGAGCAGTACCCCGAGCCCGATCAGCACCGTCGTAACGGAGACGTACACCGCGCTGCGGACGGAAACGCCGGGATCTTTGCCGGTCTTCCATCTTGCCGTGAGCCCGTCCAGCGTGAAAATGCTGTAGTCGTCGCCGAGGCCGAAGATCAGGGTGCTGATGATGATATTGACGATATTGAACTTGATGCCGAACAAGGCCATGATCCCCAGGATCCACACCCAGCTGATGGCCATCGGCAGGAAGGAGATCAGCGCCAGCTCGATGCGCCCGTACGCCAGCAGCAGCGCGAAGAATACGATCAGCGAGGAATACAGCGCGATCGACTGGAAATCCTGGTTCAGGACGCGGACCATCAGGCTTGCGCCTTGCTGCCGGTCGGTGACACTGATTCCCGGCAAGGGGCGGCTGAAGGCCGCAAACACCTCCTGACGTTTCGAGGGAAGCGGCTTTACCGCGGCGACGGCATAGGCCGTATCCCCGCCCGGCGAGCTGGAAAATCCGCCCGGGAACAGCCGCGTCAGGAGCGCCGAGTCCGCGGCATCCAGCGGAGTTCCCGCACCGGATATCTGCTGCTCGAAGTCCTTGAAGGCCGCGGCACTGAAGCCGGTCTTTTCGGCGGCGACCCGGATATTCCGCAGCGCAGCCGCTCTGCGGTCTTCATCCCAATAGGCGTTCCAGCGCCGCCGCCGCCGCTCCTGCTCCGCCCCGGACGGAATCAGCGCCGCGGGGTTGTTGACGCTCCCCGCAATGTTCCCGGCCTGCAGCGAGTCCAGCAGCGGCCCGGCCGCCTGCAGCCGCTCCAGCGCCTCGTCCCGGTTGCGGCCGGATGCGATCACGAACACCGAAGCGCGCGCGACGTCGGAGCTCCGGTTGATGCTGGCCTCCGCCCGCCGCAGGTCCGGGCTGAGATAGTTCAGGTGCATCAGGTCGTCGTCGAAACGGATGTCGCTGCTGAACCAGCCCAAAACCGGGGTCAGCAGGACGATGATCCAAAGCAGCCACTTGCTCCGGGCCGGCTCAAACGCTGCAATCCTGTCGAACAGGGTCCTGCGCGGAACCGGCTCCTGTTTTCCCAGTGGGAAATGCGGGAGGAAGACGAGGGTGCAAACCGCGGCCCCGATCAGCGAGACCGCGGCGAACAGGCCCAGGTCCCGCAGCAGGGGCAGATGCACCAGCCGCAATGAGAGGAATGCTGCTATCGTCGTAAACGAGCCGATCGTCAGAGGCTGCTGCAGCTCGTGTATGGTCTCCTGCATATTCCCCGTATTCCGCAGGTGCGAGAGAAAATGGATCGAATAGTCGATCGCGATGCCCATTACGATCGCGCCGGCGCCGAGCGCGATGATCGACATGCTGCCCTGTACGAGGTAGGTGACGGCCAGCCCAAGCCCAGCGCCATAGAGCACCGGCACAAGCAGGATCAGCGGCGTGCGCTTTCTCCTGAAATAATAATAGGTGAGTGCGAGCAGCAGGGCGATCGTGACGCTCAGGGTCAGGATGGTATCCAGGCGCATCTGCACCGCGTTTCCCGCCGCTACGGCAGCACCTCCGAAATAGTCGATCCGGATCTGCGGATAGCGTCCTAGAAAACTGTCCGTCGCGGCGCGCAGCGATTGCAGGAAGGGGGCATTCTTCCCGGTCGCAGAAGCCGGGAAAGCCGGCTTCATGAAAAAGGTCAGCGTCCGCCCGCTGTCTGTAAAAATGCTTCCATCGTACAGCTCGAAGTTCCCCCCGCCCTGCAGCGCCGCAAATTTTGGCCAGACCAGGCGACTGATGCCCAGAGGATCGGAGGCTACCAGCGATTTATAGACGACGCCCGCAGGGGACATCAGGATCTGCCGGCTGCGCTGCAGGCTCGACTCGATACGCTCGGGGTCGAGCATCGAATCGATGCTGCGATAGTCTGCCTCGCCGAGAAACAGCGGCAGCTTGTAGCGCACGATGCCGGATAAGCCCTCGTCAAGACCGCCGCCGGTCTGAACTCCGAAGCTGTCGATATAGCCGGGGAAACGCGCGTTGACCAGCTCGCTGTATGCGCCGGCGATACGGATCAGGCTGTCGCGGTCGCTGAAGGCGCTGTCCGCGAAGCGCGCCTGGAAGACCAGCTGCTCGCCCGCGTTGGTATGCGCCAGCACCTCGCTCATCTGCCGGAGCTCCCGGCTCTCGGGCAGCAGGCTCTGGATGTCTTCGTTGAAACGGAGCCGCGTTGCCAGGAAGCCGAACAGCAGCAAGGTTGCCGCGAAGAACGCTAGGGCAAGCCCGCGGCGTGGCCTGAGGTATTTATAGATCGCGACGAACATGCTGTAAAACGGCGCAAATTACTCCACGGAAAGTGCGCGGGCATGCTTTCAAACCGCCCCAATCTCAAATCGTCAATCTTAGATCTTAAATCTTAAATCCCCTCAGGCGTCTTTATAAAGCAGGTATTTGGCCCGGATAGCGCGGAAGGCCTTCAGCCCCGGCTGCCAGGAGGCGCGGATCTCGGCGACGCTGGCCCCGCTGCGGATCTGCTCCCGCAGATCCCGTGTTCCGGCCAGCTTCTCGAAAAACGGGGTGAAGAACTTGTCCTTGTCGGGATAGTGGCTGTACATCTCGATCAGGTAGCCGATCTGAAGCGCCTTGCGCGAATCGCTGACCATGGCCCGGCTCGCGATGCGGCCGTAGCAGGTCTGTCCCTCGTAAGGAGGGTTCGTAGCCCCGGGCGTGCTTACCGGGCGGAAGCTGTCTGGCATCGCGCCGCGCAGCAAAGGAGCTCCCCATTGCTGGAAGGGCAGCTTCGTGCCGCGGCCCACGGATATGGAGGTTCCTTCGAAGAAGCACAGCGAGGGATACAGGTAGATCGCATCCATGGTCTTCAGGTTCGGCGAAGGCGCCACCGGCAGCTCATAGCTCCTGCCATGATCCCAGTTCAGGCAGGGAACTACGTCCAGCTTCAGAGGCTTGCCGGTTTTGATCCAGCGTTCGCCGGCCAGCATCCTCGCGTATTCTCCGGGCGTCATGCCGTAGAGCACCGGTACCGGCTGCATGCCCACGAAGGAGCGGAGCGAAGTATCCAGCACAGGCCCGTCCACGACATTCCCCATGGGGTTGGGCCGGTCGAGGACGATCAGGCTGCGGCCCTGCTCCGCGCAGGCTTCCATGACGTACTGAAGGGTCGAGATATAGGTGTAAAAGCGCGCCCCTACGTCCTGCAGGTCGTACAGCACGACGTCCACGTTCTCCAGCGCCTGCGCCGCAGGTTTTTTATTGGCTCCGTACAGGGAAATGATAGGCAGCCCCGTGGCGCTGTCGGTCGAGTTGCGGATATGTGCGCCGGCGTCGCCCGTACCGCGGAAGCCATGTTCCGGGACGAAGATCTTCGTGAGCCGCACGCCGCGCCGGATCAGGGTGTCGGCCAGCAGCCGCTCGCCTACCCGGCTGGTCTGGTTGATCACGACCGCTACCCGCTTCCCCTTCAGCAAATGCTCGTAGCGTGAAAAATTGGCCGCCCCCGGCACGGTCGTT
>JASLDA010000119.1 GCA_030151745.1 Chitinophagaceae bacterium
TATGCTAAGGCTCCCGATCCACTGCAAACTGCCGACTGCAAACTGCTTACTGCAAAAGAGCTCACCAGGACACTTCTTGGTTTTCCGGGCAGGCTCTAAACTCAGCGCGTCTCGGGCATGCCGATGCGATCCAGCACATCGAGCAGATACGTCCAGAACTTCTGCACGGAAGAAACCTGTACCTGCTCATCCGGGCTGTGCGCACCGGTGATGTTGGGGCCGAAGGAGATCATTTCCATATCCGGGTAATGCGCTCCGATGATGCCGCATTCGAGCCCCGCATGCACTGCGCTCACATGGGCCGCCTCGCCGAAGAGCGTTCGGTAGCGCCCGCTCATCAGCTTCACGATCATGGAATCGGGACGCGGGGCCCAGCCGGGGTACGAACCGGCCTGCTCCACACTTCCTGTAACGGAGCCGAAAGCACTTTCGATGCATTGCACCAGGTCCATCTTCTCAGAATCGACCGCGGAGCGGCTCAGGCACTGCACGCTGAAGCGGCCCTCCTGCAGCAGCACTCTCGCGATATTGTTCGAGCTCTGCACCAGGCCCGGCACTTCCGGGCTCATGCGATAGATCCCGTTCGGACAGGCATACACCGCGCGCAGGAAGTCAGCCGCAAATTCTTCGGCGGCAAGATCCGCAGGCTGCGCGGCCTCGGATACCGCGAAGTCGAAATCCGGGTCCGAACCGCCGTACTCCTTCCGGATATCGGAGACGACCTTGCCCAGGTAGTCATGGAACGCAGCAATATTCACGGAAGGGACCGTTACCGTAGCGACCGACTCCCTCGGGATGGCGTTGCGCAGGCTGCCGCCGTCGATTCGGTGAATGCGCAGTCCCAGGTCCCGCGCGGCGCCGTACAGGATGCGGTTCATCAGCTTGTTCGCGTTGCCGCGGCCCAGGTGAATATCCATGCCCGAGTGGCCGCCGCGGAGCCCGGAGAGCTTCAGCCCGAAAGCCTGGTGCCCATCCGGAACGGGGGTGACCGGGTAGGTATCTGCGGCAGTCACATCGATACCGCCGGCGCAGCCGATCGTCAGCTCGGTATCTTCCTCGGTATCGAGATTCAGCATGACACGGGATTCCAGCATGCCGGGGGCCAGGCCGAGAGCGCCGGTCATGCCGGTTTCCTCATCGACCGTGAACAGGGCCTCCAAAGGCGGATGCGGGATATCCGTACTCTGCAGCAACGCCATGATCGTAGCGACGCCAATACCGTTGTCAGCTCCCAGCGTGGTGCCGCGGGCCTTTACCCAGTCCCCGTCCACATACATATCGATGCCCTGGGTCGCGAAGTCAAAAGGCACCCCGGCATTCTTCTGGTGCACCATATCCAGGTGGCTTTGCAGCAGCACTGCCGGCAGCGATTCCTTACCTGCCGTGCCCGGCTTGCGGATGATTACATTGCCCAGCGGATCGACGACTGTCGCGAGCCCGAGCCTTTCACCGAATGCTTTGACGAATGCAGTTGCAGCAGCTTCGTTCTTGGAGCCGCGGGGAATTGCATTCAGATCGGCAAAGGCATTCCAGAGCAAATCCGGCCGGAGATCGCGAACAGTCATGGGGTATGGCAGATTTAAGATTTAAGATTGAAGATTGGCGGTTGGGGAGTCGAAGGTAGCTGCGGCAGGACATCTGCAAAAGGTGATTTTGCGGGTTACTCCGCGGCGTAGACCTCCGGGTTGATAACGAAGGGAATGCGCCTGCCGCTGAGCCCGGCGATGATATTCTCCGCAGCACGGACCGCCATTGCGTCCCGGGTCTCAGCCGTCGCGGAGCCGATATGCGGAAGCACGCAGACCCGGTTCATCTTCAGCAGCGGATTATCCGGATGCATCGGCTCCGGGTTTGTAACGTCCAGCCCCGCGCCCCAGATCACGCCGTCCTCAAGCGCGTCGACCAGGTCCTGCTCTACGTGCATCGCCCCCCGGGCGGTATTGATAAAGATGGCCCGGGACTTCATCTTCCGGAAGGCTGCCGCATTGAACAAACCACGCGTCTCATCGGACAGGTTCGCATGCAACGAGACGACATCGCTCTGCGCAAGCAGCTCGTCGAACGATACATAACGCGCGCCAAGCCCCGTTTCCGCCTCGGGGTTCCGGCGGCGGTTGTGGTAGATAAGATTCATCCCGAAAGCGCCTTTGCACAGGCGTCCCAGCTCCGAGCCGATGCGTCCCATGCCGAAGATGCCGAGGGTCTTACCCTGCAGTTCCTGGCCCAGGTTGGCGGTCGGCCTGAAGAAGCCCCAATCGCCCTCGAGGATGCGCCGGTAGTTCCCGAATGCATTGCGGGAAACAGCCAGCATCAGCAAAAAAGCCGTGTTGGCAGTGGCCTGGTTCAACACTCCGGGAGTATGCCCGACCGGCACGCGGTGACGGTTTGCCGCGGCTATGTCGACATTGTCGAACCCCGCCGAAAGCAGCGTGATCGCCTTCAGGTTTTTAGAGGCCGCAAAGAATGCTTCGTTCAGCTTGTTCGGCCCGGCGCTGATGAGTGCGTCGTGGGCGGAGCAGGCTTCCTGCAAGGCTTCCGCACGCAGCTCTGTATTGCCTTCGTAAAGCGTATAATCGTGTCCGGCGTCCCGCAGACATCGCAGTCCCGCTTCCGGGATGACCCGCGTGATATAGACCTTCATACGATGCCAAATATGGCGCATCAAATGTTTAGCCCACGTTATGATTGAGGGATTCCAGGAACGGCAGCACATCTTCCTGCGTCGCAAGCCGGTAGCGGGCGCAGGTCGTCCCCGGGCCGACCTTCAGGGTAAAGGCGCCCGCGCTGTGCTGCAGGGCGCGGAACATATC
>JASLDA010000126.1 GCA_030151745.1 Chitinophagaceae bacterium
GATATGTGGCGGATTCTACCAAGTTCCAGCAGTTTCGTGCGCGTGAGCGGACAA
The DNA here is from genome assembly GCA_030151745.1 of Chitinophagaceae bacterium. Lineage (GTDB taxonomy): Bacteria > Bacteroidota > Bacteroidia > Chitinophagales > Chitinophagaceae > UBA1952. The sequence continues at coordinate 55 of JASLDA010000126.1, forward strand.
GTAACTCCGGGCATAAAAGATATAAACTTGTCTGCATATACGAATTTGATAACTGGTAATAATCCTCCATTAAAGGCAATTTCCTTTAGCCACTATACCGACTCGGTGACGGGATATGTTGTATACGACGATGGCGCGCTTTTCTATCGGAATTCCTATTTATCCTTTCTGCCACCACCGGACCGTGACCGATTTAACGATAGAACTCCTGGCTTTACCTCTGTCTATCCACCTACCGACATCTTCTGCGATCCCCGAAACCCGCAGCGGGTCTGGCTTTCGCTGGGCGGGCTTTCCTACTACGACTCGGCGAGGTACCGTGTGATGCACTCGCCGGACGGCGGCGACCACTGGTTCGATATTTCGAAAGGCCTGCCGCGCCGCATGCCGGTGACCCATATCGTCTACCAGGAGGGCAGCGATTTTATCTACTGCTCCACGGATGTGGGGATCTACAGGCTGGACATGAGCACCTTCAATTACTCGATTCAGGGCGACCCGCTCTCGGCCTATAACAGTGTCCAATGGAAATGCTTCAATAAAGGAGCCGCGGGGCAGCCGGATTTCCCGATGGTGAACGTCTCCGATCTGGAGATCAACTATTGCGAAGGCAAGCTGTATGCGTCCACCTACGGCCGGGCGATCTGGAGCACCGATCTGCTGGTCGACGACCCGAACACGCCGCTGCCGGAGCTCGGGGATCATGTCCCCAACCAGGACGTGGTGATTTCTTCCAACACGACATGGTCCGGCGACCAGATCATCTATACGGGCGTCCGGGTGACGAACGGCAGCACGCTGACGATCCAGAATTCAGGCGGCAGGCAGACGGTCATCCACATGCCCAAAAACGGCGCGATCGTCGTCGATCCCGGAGCCGTGCTGATCGTGGACGGGGCGAAGATCACGAACGACTGCGGCGGATTCTGGAAGGGTATTCTCGTGCGCGGCACGCCGGGCCAGCCTCAGACGAATGCTTCTGCGCAGGGCAAAGCCGTGATCAGGAACGGCGCATGGATCGAGCATGCCCGAATTGCGGTCGCCAATTACGGGGAGTCGGTCAGCACGAGCCCCGACGCGGGCGGCATCATAGACGCTCAGAACAGCAGCTTCTACAACAATGCAAGGGGTATCGGATTTGCGCCGTACCACAATTATTACAGCGGCAAGCATAACGGGAACCTGAGCGTAATCAAGGGATGCACCTTTGTAGTGGACAATGACTACAAGGGCGAAGCGCTTAACTACGCCTTCCAGGCGCATATCCCGATGAGCAATGTCGATATCGTCAACATTCAGGGGGATACCTTCAAAAATCTGAGCACCAGGCCGAAAACGAAAGGTACGGGTTACGGGATCACCAGCTGGTCGTCCAGCTATTACGTGATCCCGTATTGCCCGGGCGGATCAGGCTGCTCGCCGTCCTATTATCATACCAATTATTTCGAGGGCTTTAATATCGCGATCAACAGCAATGACGCCAGCCTGCATCCGCTGAACTATTCGTTCGTCGACTACGCGAAGTTCAGGAATAACGGCGTGGGCATCTATGCCAACTACAACAACTGGTGCCAGGTCTTCCGCAATACGTTTGAATTGAACGGCGGAGGTGTTCCCTATGAGCTTTCCTGCGGCTGCCAGAAAGGCGTCTATCTCAGGAATACGGCTCAATTCAGGATCGAGGAGAATGCCTTCAAAAAGGCGGGCGCAGGCTCGTTGAGCCTTTACGGCGTGCAGATCGATAATTCGGGTGAAGTATCGAGCACGGTATACCGCAATCTCTTCGACAGCATGCGTTATGGTGTTTATGCATTCGGCGTAAATGCCGATAAATCTCTCTCCTCGGCCACCTCCCTGGGGCTTGCGATCACCTGCAATAGCTTTCAGAATTACAACGGCAATGGCAACGCAGTTTATATCGGCCCCCCGGGCGCCGTGGGAATACGCTATTATCAGGGCGATGCCAATACTCCTGCGGAAAACATGTTCAGTTTGATATGGGGCGGCAATGCGAACGGCAAAGGGTATTACAATGCAGGAAGAGCCTTGAAATATTGGTATCATAACGCTCCCGGTTTTGCGACGTCCGGTATCGGCACTGCCTATACAAGCGCGATCAACTACTGCCAGCAGCGCAATATCGTGACGCCCCCGTACTTTACCGGCAACGGCTACCGTATAATCGATGCACGGGACAATTTCATTGCAGCGACGGCACTTTGGGGAGCGCAGGTATCGGCGCTCCAAAGCACTGTGGACGGGGGCAGCACGCCGACGCTGATCTCCCAGATAGCTTCCCTGGCGACGGGCACGCAGATCCGGAACCTGCTGATGCCGCTTGCGCCGTATGTCTCGGATGAGGCGCTGCGGTCGGCCGCGTCCAATCCCCTGATGGCGAAGCCCGATATGATGCAGATCCTGGAAGCCTGCCCGGATCGGCTCAACGAAGAGCTTTACGATTTCCTGGTCAATAACGGGGCGGGCGGCTACGGGCCGGGAGATATTGACTTGCTGAGGACCCACGAGGAAGACGTCTCCGCCCTGACATCCGACAGGCAGGAGATCGCCCGCAATTTCGAAGCCCTCAGCCTGGCTCACAACGACCTCATCGGGTTTATCAAGACCGACACGAACGGCGTGGATATAGACACGCTTGCCTATTGGTACAGGCAGCTGCCTGCATTATGGCCCCGGTACACCGTGGCAATGATGTACCTGGGCACCGGAGACTATACCAAGTGGGAACAGGCGATGTATAATATACCCATTGATTTCTCGCTTTCCGGCGAAAGCCTGGATGAATACAACAGCTATGCAGATCTAATGGGGCTTTTGAAGACGGCCTTCCAGGCAGGAAGAACCGAATTGGAGTTGACCACGACCGAGCTTGGTCAGACAGACGTCATAGCGCAGCGGCAGCACGGGAATGCAAGCTTCCTGGCAGGAGCGATCTACGATGCGAATCATAACATCACCTATATCCCCTGCGTTCCCCCGGATACGAGCTATTTCGCAGCGCGCCCTTCAAGAAATGGGAACAGTGCTCAAGTCCAGAGTGTCAAGGCGCCCGGGATCGGCACCTTGAAAGTCTACCCGAACCCGGTATCGGGTAAAGCGTACTTCGAATACGACATTCAGCAGACCGTTAAAAGTAGCGCGATAGTGATAACGAATCCATTGGGACAGCTGGCAGTCAGCCAAGTGCTGAAAAGCAATCAGGGTACGTTCGAATGGCATACGGGCGACAGGCCATCCGGCGTCTATCACTATAAGCTGGTTGGCGATGGAAAGCTTATTGCGAGTGGTGAGATCTCGGTAGTGAAATAGTCCCAATAGGCTCCGAATGAATGGGTCGGCGGCGACGATATTGGTCCGCCGACTCATTTATTTCAGGTCATGGCGTAGAGCAGATACCCGAGCAGGGATCCTCCGGCGATTATAAAGGCAGTGTTCAGCTTCCTGAACGAGAAGGTCACGATAAAGCTGAGCGTCGCGATCAGCATCGTCCTCCAATCGTACAGCGATGCCTTGCCGATCTCTATCACCACGGAGAGGATAATGGCAATGGAGGCGATATTGACGGTATCCAGGAAGGCGGCCACCACCTTCGATCTCCGCAGCCTGGGAATGACGGGGTTGAGCAGGGCGACAAAGAGAAAGGAGGGCAGGAATATCCCGGCGGTTGCGGCGAGGGCTCCGCCGATACCCCCGATCTGCCAGCCGATAAAGGTGGCGGATGAGAACACCGGCCCGGGCGTGAACTGGCCTACGGCAATCGCATCCGTCAGCTGCTGGCTGGAGAGCCATCCTTTGCTGACAAGCTCCGTCTTCAGGAAGGCAAAAAGCAGGTATCCGCTGCCGTAGAGAATGGAGCCGACCTTCAGGAATGTCCAGAACAGCCTGCAGGCGGAAGGATCGGCGGATGCGGCTTGCGCCTGGAGCAATACGAAGGGGAAAAGGCCCTGGGCGCTCCCGCCGGGCTTTCTTCGTATCAGGTGGATGATCACGCCCAGCAGTCCCGTTCCGAACAGTACATGGATCTCGTTCATGCCGGTAAGCACCGCGACTGCGGCGAGCAGGCCCAGCACGCCCAGCTCGGGGCTTTTGAGCGCCTTCCTGCCGAGCTTGATCATCAGTGACACTATCACGGCGATGATGGCCGGCTTGATGCCGTAGATGAAGGGCTGAACCTGCGGCAGCTGCCCGTAGCTCCTGTAAAGCCAGGCGAAGAAGCCGGTGATGATCACCGCCGGGATGATGAAGCAGCAGCCGGCTACCAGTAGCCCTCTCCAGCCCCCCCTTTCATGGCCGATATGCATGGCCATCTCCGTCGAGTTGGGACCGGGAATAAGGTTGGTGGCGCCGATCAGGTCCAGGAAGTGCTCGTGGCTAAGCCACTGCCGCTTCCTTACGACCTCCTCCTCCATCATGGCGATATGCACCGCCGGGCCTCCGAAACCTGTCAGTCCCAGTTTAAGGAACAGGCGGGCCAGCTCCCTAAGTTGCGAACGCTGCATATCGCTTTGCATTGCTGAGATGATTTACCCGGTCCTCGACCCGTCCTATAATATCGTCAGATTTTAGGCGTAAACTCTGCAAGCTCATAAATGCCCGCATCTTTTGTGCCATGGTAAGAACTGGAATTCAGGAATGAGAAAGTTTCTTGTCGACAGAGCCCCTGCCGCCTCCGTAAACAAGCAGGTAGATAAGCAGCATAGTCATGGCAAAATCGGTCCGGTACTCGTGTGCAAAAGCCCAGAAACCTTGATCGGAAAGAATGGGAGCCTTCGTCGCAATAAAGGCAACGATCATGATCGCGAGCAATGGAATCGCAGCAAGCCTGGTCAGGAAGGCGAGCACAAT
>JASLDA010000138.1 GCA_030151745.1 Chitinophagaceae bacterium
GCCCAGCAGGTACAGTATGATGACGCTGCCTTTGCCTTCTTTTAGGCCGGCCATATCCCTGCTGAGAAATGCCTGCAGGGCCTCCGGCGTGAATCCCCGCCCGGTATCGGTTACAGTGATGATCACCTGGTCCCCGGATTGAACGGCGGCGATGGCGATGGTCCCGTCATCGGTGTTTTTATTCGCATTGTCCAGCAGGTTCCTGACGATGGCGGAGAGCAAATGGGGGTCGGTATGACAGTACAGCGGGGTTTGCTCGATCACGAGCTGGTTGCCGTTGGCGCCCAGGATGTCTGTGTACAGAGATTGGATATCGGTGAAAAGATCTGCCAGATCCACCCGTGAATATTTTGCCGTAAACGTCTCGCGCTGGCTGGTCGCCCATGTGAAAAACTGGTCGGTAAAGCTGTTCAACGATGCGGTGCTGTTTTTCAGCTCCCGCAGGTATCCGTCGAGGGCTTCCTGCTGCATGCTGCGGTGTCCAAGAGCGACATGCCTGCTGATGGTGTAGATGAATCGTATAGGCGACCGCAGATCATGAAGCACCGTAGTGATGATGTAGTCCTTGGTCTGATTGCTTTCCTTTAATGCTCCTTCAGACCGGGTCAATTGGCGAACCATCCGGTTCAGGTCGCGGGTCTGGAGGTCTACCTGGGTTTTCAGCTTGCGGTTGCGGGCGCGGAGCAGCCGGGTACGCAGCTGGATCAGCCAATAAAATAATCCGGCTGTGAAAACCAGCGCGAGCAGGTAGAAGCCCCCGGTTTTGTACCAGTAGGGGCGGACCCGCACAGGCAGGGAGATCTCGGTGTACTGGCTCCGGTCCAGGCCGCTCTGTTTCCTGATGACCAGCGAATAGCTGCCTGCCGGAATGCGCTCCAGGCTGATCTCGCCGCTCTCCGGCACATTATGCCAGGCCTCGTCCAAGCCTTTTATCCGGAATTGAAGGAGCATGTTTTCCTTGTTGCCGAAATACGGGCTGCTCACCTTGACGTAAAGCTGCCCATGGTCCGGGGGAAGTACCAGGGGAAGCCGTGCCGGCGACAATTCCGTTTGATTGACCTGAACGGACTCTACAAAAATGTCTTTGTCAGGGAAGCGGAGCTTTAGTCTATTGGGGTAGAACCATACGAGCCCTTTGATGCTCGGCAGCGACAACATGCTGTCCGGGAGCCAGACGTAAGAGGGATTGCAGGCATTGAACTCGTTTGTCGGCAGATTGTCCTGCGTCGTGAATCCGTAAAAATATACTTCTGCCGATGGGGCTGCGCAGTAATCGACCAGCGACTGCTTCTTTACCTTGTACAGCCCGTTATTCGAGCTGAGCCAGAAACAGCCCCTGCCGTCGTCTATGATCGCGTTGACGGTCTTCAATGCCTGGCGGGGTCCATCCGGCAATCGTTTCACGTTGCCGTTGTCGTACAGGTACCATCCCTTGCCGTAGCTGGCGATCCAGATGCGCCGGGGAGATTCGACGTAGAGCTGGCGGACGGTGAGCGAGTCCAGGATCGACCTGTAGATCTTGTTGCGCCGGTAGTCGTACCATTTTACGCCGGACCAGGTTGCGAATATAAATGTGTCGGACCCGCCGGGGTAGGTCGCAAACAGTTCCTGTCCCCTGCCCAGCCCCGGGATCCTCTTCTCCTCCCGAACCGTATCATGGCTGATTTTCCCTATGGTGAAGCTGGTGCTGAACACGAGCTCGTCGTTGCGGCCTGTAGGGGGAAAAATGCTGGATAGCGGGCTGGAAAGGGGAGTGATGGCAAAAGCCTTTTTGTTTGCAATATCGTAGCGCAGCAACTGCAGGTCGGGCGCAAAATACAGGCTCTTCGTCGCAGGCCGGTAGCAGGTAGCCTTTAAATGAGACACCAGGGGGTATTCTTTGTAACTGCCGTCCCTGCGAAACAGGAAACGCTGGCTTAAGATGCCTTCTTCCGTCACAGACTGGCTGTAGAATCCAAGATTGATGGCTGATGCCGGCGTGGGAGGTGTGAAGAAATCTGCCGGCCGGACGATGTACAGCCCCGAGACGGATGACCCGATATAAAACTGGTTGTTGGGAGTATCGACGAACAGGCAGGATATGCTGGGGATGTTTATGCCTTCGAGTGCAGGGATGCCGGATAATGTATCGTTGCGCAGCGATAATTTATACAAGGTGCTTCCTGCATAGACATAAGCCCCGTCCGTGCAGAACGGCGTGAAAAACTCGCCTTTCCTGAAATCGGGATCGTTCCAGAGCGGTCCCTGCAGCTTCGGCCGTGGCAGCTCCGTTGCCCCGGCCCACAATGCGACTTTGCCGTCGGTTCTGAGTACGGCCAGGCGGTCGTTCAGCAGCAGGGTCTGCCGTATATGAGGAGTTTGGCTGGTTGTGATCCGGCTCTTTTTTTGCGGCGTGATGTAGTAGCTGCCGTTGGAGCGGAGGAGATACATGCCGCCCGAAGCGGTGCCCAGGATCACCTGCTGCGGAAGGTCGGGCGTCACATCCGGCTGGAGGTTGGGCACGACAAATCCCCGGGGCGGGATATGAGGCTCGGGGGCGGAAAG
>JASLDA010000145.1 GCA_030151745.1 Chitinophagaceae bacterium
TGCGGATTTTGAAGCCGCGAAGGTACGTTATAAGAAAGCAGCAGTCTGATTGATATATATATGGATGTATGCGGGAATTCTTAATTGCGCGTTATTTGCCGCAAGCTGCGCGGCGGCTACCTCGTAGCCGCCCGGCTTCCGGCGCTCCCGGGCCGGAGGGGGAGCGCTGCGGCATAACTTTGTAAGCGGCTATCGTTTACCTCACGCAACACATGCGGCTTTACGTTTTTGCATTCCTGTTCCTCTTCCTGCCAGTCCTGGCTTTTGCCCGCGTTGATTCGAATTACGTCCAGCTTTTTCCACAGACCGTCACCTTTCGCCTGTACAGCGGCGAAAAGTTCTGCATCTTCGACCTGCACGACAACAAAACAGGCCATACGCTGCGCTACCGGCCGAACAACGGCCTTACGCTCGGTGCCGGGATTACCATCTACGGCCTGGGCCTGAACCTGAGCGTGCCGATGCCTTTCCACGACCGGAAATTCGACAAATACGGCCGCACCCGGCAGATCGACCTGCAGTTGCACAGCTACCAGCCCCGGGTCATGCTCGACGCCTATTTTCAACGCTACAGGGGCTTCCACCTGAACAGTACCGAAACCGTCAGCCAGGTGACGGGTGAGGAGCTCTACCCCTACTTCCCGAGACTGCGAGCAACGACCCTCAGCCTCTCCGCCCTGTATGTCTTCAACGGCGACGAGTACTCCATGCGCGCGGCCATCAACCAGCAATCGCGGCAGCTGAAGAGCGCGGGATCTTTCCTGGTGGGGCTTTCCGGCTACGGGCACCTGTTCGACGACGACAGCTCGCTGCTGTACCAGTACAATAAATACCCGGATATTTTCGAAGGCCGCGCTCCCCGCAGGCTGGGCATGTCCTCCCTGAGCCTCCTGGGCGGCTACGGCTACAATGTCGTTTTCGACCACAAAGGCCGCTGGTTTGCCGGCATTGCCGCGGATATCGGGCTGGGGCTGACGTACGTCACGTCCACCGATGTGGACTTTGTGTACGACTCACGCACCAGCCTGAACTTCGCCACCGATGTCCGCTTCGGGGCCGGCTTCAACAACGACCGTTGGTTCGCCGGTCTTTTCGGGACCGCGCATTCCGACTCCTACCGCCTGCCGTATGCCGATGCGTTCATGAGGGCCGGGCAGGGCGTCATACGGCTGACGGTAGCCCGGCGCTTCGTCACGCACAGCAAGCTTCTGGCCCGGCAGCCCGGCCAGAAGCCTCTACTTAACTTTCTGAACCAGGAGTGATTCGCAGACCTGCCGGCTGAGCGTCTCCTTACGGCGCTTGCCGTACTGCACGTCCATGCTGCCGTCGTAGGCCTCGATGGATTTAATTTCAAGGGTCGTGCCCAGGGAAAGCTCGCGGCTGTTCAGGAAGCGGAGAAAATCGGGGGAGGAGTGCGTCACCATCGAAAGCTTCACCACCTCGCCCGGCTGGCAGTCCGCCAGCTTCGTATGCTTTATTGCAGCGATCCGTCCCTGTTTGTCGGGGATCGGAGAGCCGTGCGGATCCACGCGGGGATGGCCCAGCAGCTCATCCATTTTCTCGAAAAATTCCGGGGCCTGGATATGCTCTATCTGCTCGGCGATCTCGTGTACGGCCTCCCAGCCGAAACCCATCTTTTCCACCAGGTACATTTCCGTAAGCCGGTGCTTGCGTATGATCAGGGCGGCCGCCTTCCGGCCCGCCTCGGTAAGCTTCAGCGGCTTATAGCTTTCGTAGTGCACAAGACTTTTCTCGCTCAGCTTTTTCACCATGCTGTTCACCGTCGGCATTTTGATCCCCAGGTGCCGGCTCAAATCCGCCACGCTGATCTCACCCGTCCTGTCGGCAAGGTGAAACATTCCCTTCAGGTAATTCTCCTCCGCAAGCGAATACATGCCGGCAAAGCTATCCATTCGGCCGCAGACCGGCTCCGGCAGGCTAATGAACCCAAGTAATTCGCCGTGGCTTAATTAATTTGTTAGTAATGGCTAACAATAATTGAAGGATGCCCTAATTTCGGCGCATGAAACTGATCGTGCTTACCAGGCATATCCTTGCAGCCGTCTTGCTCCCGGCAATGGTTTCCGCGCAGCGGCCGGAAGGTCTCCGCGCGCCGGCGGACAGCAGCATCGGCGGTAAGGTCCTGGGAGAGATCGTGGTCTCCTCGACCATGAAGGAGATCAGCCGCAGCGCCAGCGCCATCCCGGTGGAGATCCTGACCCCGGCGCTGTTCCGCAAGAACCCGACGCCCAGCTTGTTCGAGGCGGTAGGCATGATCAACGGCGTGCTGCCCCAGATCAATTGCAACGTCTGCAATACCGGCGATATTCACATCAACGGCATGGAAGGTCCCTACACCATGATCCTGATCGACGGGATGCCGGTGGTAAGCGCGTTGAGCACGGTGTACGGCCTGAGCGGCATACCCAATAGCCTCGTGGAGCGTATCGAGATCGTCAAAGGCCCGGCCGGCGCGCTGTACGGCTCCGAGGCCATGGGCGGGCTCATCAATGTCATCACGAAAAATCCCCTGCGCGCCCCGAAGCTGAGCTTCGATGCTTTTGCAACTAGCTGGGGCGAGGTCAGCATCGATGGGGGGCTGCGCTACAAAGCCGGGACGGCGACCGGGCTGCTCGGCCTGAACTATTTCAATTACCAGCAGCCTATCGACAG
>JASLDA010000164.1 GCA_030151745.1 Chitinophagaceae bacterium
TCTTCCCAATAATAGCCGGCACGGAGGGCGAATTGGTCCTGGTACCAGTATTCCGCGCCCAGGCTGAAGTTGAACTCGCGCAGCTCTTCGTTGAAGCCGCCGGGGGCGTCGCTGAAGGAACCGAGAATGCCGGATACCACGCCTTTATCGGGGTAGTAGTATTTCGGCGAGCCGGGCGTGCTGGAGCTGTCCAGGGGAGTAGGCACCAGCAGTTTGTTCACGTCCACGGCGAAGGTGATCTTGTTGAACTCATCGAACTGGCTGGTATAGGAAGCGCCGAGGCCGAGGTTGATGGGAATGAAGTCGCGGCGGGTGCTGGAATAGGAGATCCGGCTGCCGAGGTTGGAGAACACGGCGCCGAAGCTGAAGTTGCGCTTCTGGAACTCGTCGATCTCGCGGGTCTTGGTATAGTACAGGCCTACGTCTGCGCTGGCGGCGTTCCCGGGACGGTAATCGGTGCCCGGTGTCGCAGCCAGGCCCGAGGCGATAGCCGAGTGGATATAGCGGCCGGTGATGCCCATGCTGAAATACTCCGAGAACTTGCGGCTGTAGCTCAGGTCGAGGCTGTATTCGCGGGGCTTGCCGGTACCTGTCGGCTGGGCATCGATATCCACGTAGCTGATATCACCGAGCGAGAAATAGCGGAGGGAGGCGCCGATCGCCTGGTTGTTATTCTCCCCGAAGCGGGTGAAGCCGGAGACGTAGGCCAGGAAGATATCCGGCACGAGCTCCTTCAGCCAGGGCGTATAGTTCAATGAAATTCCATACTTCTTCGTTGCGAAAGGCAGCTTCGCGGCGTTCCAGTACTGCGCGTTGGCGTCCGGCGTGATGGCGATGCCGACATCGCCCATGGCGCCGCTGCGGGCATCCGGGGAAATGCGCAGGAAGGGCACTGCGGTGGTAATGGTGTTGATCTGACCGTTGTAACCGGTCTTGGTCTGCGCTGCGGCAGGCAGCGCGGAGGCTGCGAGCAAGCACAGGCCGATTAATCCGAAGCGTTTAGCCATTATTGAGATAACTCTGATATGTGATATATGACGGAAAAAGCACGCAAAAGTACAGGATAGACCTGAGCACACCACGCGCTGACGGGCTCTTAACGTATGATAACCATCTTTTGGTATGCAGAGCCCTGAACTCCGCTTTCCGTCGTTAAAGTTACCCGGTAAGGATATATCCCGGCCGGGAGCGTAGCGCCGCTGTCTCCCGTACCGTCCCAGATTATTTCATTGCTATGGCTTCCCCCGGGCGTAAAGCTGCTTTCGAGGCGCCGCACCTGGCGGCCCGCCATATCGTAAATCATGACCTGCACCTTAAGCACCTCGGAGGGGTGATTGTGCTCGAAGAACAAGTGGGTCTTGTCCCGGAACGGGTTCGGATAATTGATCAGGTTGTCGATTCTGAACACCTGCCCGTTGCTCACCATGAAGTTGACTTCCCCGGTGCCGGAATTGTTGTACACGTCCCAGGCCTTCACCCAGAACTTATGCGGCCCGTCGGCCAGACCGCTGACGGGGTATGAGATATGGCCGCGCTGGTACGTATTGGCTTCCGGCACGAAATAGTCGTTCAGGTTGATCGGGTGTGCATCGTCGCCGTCCAGCACTGCCGTCAGGTCGTGACCTACGCCGTTTCCGCTGGTATTGATGCCGTTATCGTCGTAGAGCTGCACGTACAGCAGCGTATTGCTGCCGGTCAGGCCACCGTCGCGGAAGAGGGTGTCGCCGATAAAGGGCTTTACGATCGGACCGATGTTATCGGAGGGGGCGCCGTCGTTGTAGCCCCCAGCAGTAACGTTGGTATCCATACCCGAAGCGTCGGTCTCCCCGTTCTCGGCATAGTAGGAGATCCGCGCCTTGCCGAAATCGTAGTTGATATCTTTCGGCACGATGAAGCTGCAGGAGAAGACGCCGTTGGCCACGGTGGCCATGCCCCTGAATATCACGTTATCCCGGAGGTAGTACTGAATGTCGCGGCCGGTCTCCTTGGCCTTGATATGTACCAGGCGGGGCTTGTCGTAAATGGTCACGTGCACGCGGCCGTTGAAGCTGTCGAAGGGCAGGCCGTCCTTGGTGCTGACATGCCCGCTCAGGCTATAGCGTCCCAGCGCGCGCATGGAGTCGGTGAGCTGGCCCGTGTTCATATCGACGACGGAATCGGTCGAGACGAGATGCTTGGGGAAGGCCGGCTGCACCGCGGGATCGCCCAGCAGGGTAAAGCGGTAGAAATTGATCAGCGTGAAGGCATCGGGCTGGGGGTTCCTGCGGAAGGTGGCGTTCTTGCCTTCGCGCATCGCGTCGCCGAAGGTCGGCCATACGTCCCCGTGCCGGGTGTACTGCACGCTCAGGTACTGCTGGTTGATATCGCGGTTGATGCTGGCATATACCGGCCCGGTTGTGGTCAGCATGGCAATGGTTCCTCCGTCTGCCTTCAGGACCATTTTCTCGCCGTTGGATACAAGGGCGGGATTGTCGTAACGGGCATAGTCGCAAGTGGCCGTCACCATGAACGGAAGCTTGTTGATATTCTGCCATTTGCTGAAATCGTCATTGGTCATGATACGCTCGTGGGCCAGGGTGCTGGTGCTGCCGTGGCCCGTATAGTTCAGCAGGAAGGTCCCCCTGAATATCTGGTCGTTGATGGCCTTGTTCGCGTCCGGGCAGCGGTAGCCGCTCGGTGTGGAAATGAAGGTCAGGTTGTCCAGGTAGATCTTGGAGGCATTGGTGAAGGGGCTGCGGGCCGTAACGACGCTCGCGATATCTTCCGCGTCCTGCAGGTGCTGCCCGGCCTTGTCCTCGTTGTCGCCGATGTATGTGTTCATCATGCGCCAGGGGCCCAGCGAAGCGGGGGAGAGATAGGACTCGATCTTGTTCACGGCCGCTTCCGCTTCGGTCACCGAGCCCACCGGGATCCGGCCGATGCCCAGCTCGAGCGTATTGGCGATCCCGAAATCGCTCATATTCTCATTATCGTCCAGGAAGCCGAAGAAATCGTCCACCGTATAGCTGACGTCGACGTAGACCGGCTCTTCGCTCTCGTAGGTCGGAACGAAGTTGCTGTTCGTGCTGAGGCGGTTCTTGTAATCGTAGGACGCATCGCCGAAAAGCAGGAGGTAGCGCGGCATGCGGCTGGTATCGGTGCCGGCCTGGATGTAGAAATAGCGCATCATGTCGCGGATACCGGAGATATCCTGGGCGCCGCTGGAAAATTCGTTGTAAACCTGGGTAGTGGTCGCTACCAGGACGCGCATGCCGTCATTATCCCGGTGCAGCTTCGCGAGTCTTTCGGCGGCATCCTGCCATTCCGGGTGTGTGACGATCACGAATTGGGGGGCGTCCGCCGCGTGGAGGTTCTGATTGGCTACCCTGCCCTTGCCTACGGGCGTTCCGAAGTCGCTGCCGCTGAGCGCGAAAAATTCATGCAGGTAGGATGCCGATTGCGTAAAGCTGAATGTGGCGCCGCCGAGGCTGCCGCTCATACGCTGCGGCTTGGTGGGATCGGTAACGTCCCAGACCTGTGTCGCCGCATCGGCCCCGCTCAGCTGGTAGCCGGCTATGGCCCCGGGAGCCACGCTGTTCCAGTCCCGGAAACCGAAGCTTCCGCCGGCGAAGGCCAGAGGCCGGCGCCAGTTGAGCTCTATGTAGTTAAGATAGCCGATGGCTTCCGCGTTGGCGATATAGCTCATCTTGATCGTCGCCGTATTGCTGCCTACCGGGAGGCTTAGATCAGAGTATTTGGCGTCCACCGGGTCATTATCGTCTTCGAGCGCCACGCTGCCGAAGATGTAGGTGACGCAGGGCTTGCCGTTCAGCTCGACATTGAGCTGATTGCCGGCCACCTCGGCCCGCGAGGCGGCGGAGAGCCTCAGTCGCACGGAATCCACGCTTGCGCCGAGCGGGAAGCTGAAGCTGCGCGACTGCTGCGCGCCGGACGCCAGCCCGAACCGCTCGCCCCACCATTCCTTGCCGAACTTGCCCGGATTGTAGAGGTCCTCTTCGTGCGCCACGTAATCGTTGAAGCTGGTGACGCTGGTTGTCGCCGAGCCTGCGGCCGGGGCCGTTTCCATGCGCAGGCCGGGGCCTGCATCCACGGAAAGGAAATAATAGCTGCTGTCCGCGTAAAGGTGCTTGTTGTGGATAAAGCGTCTGTTGGTACTGTCCTTGTCCCAGCGGGTCGGTCCGGGGCAGTAGAAAGCGAAGAAGTCGCCGCTGCCGAAGCTGCCGTCGCCGCCGTCGTTCATCCAGACAGCGTTTTCGGAAAGATCCAGCGGGCGCGGAACGGCGTTATTTTCGGAAAGCAGGGCTCCTCCGTTGCCGACCAGGCGGATATTGGCAGAACTGACGGCGCCGCTGATGCCCAGCTTCTGCAGGAAGTCGTAGTCGATCTTGTAGACGCCGCGCTCCGGGACGGCGATTTTATACCAGGTCCCGCTGGAAAGGGGACTGGCGGCGGCCGTCGTCTTGGCCGCCGCTGCCGGCTCCGGCCCGCTTTGCCGGGGCTCCTCGATATCCAGGCTGAAGGCCGTCAGCACCTCGAAGCCCCCCTGCGCCGCCCTGCGGTAAGCCGGGATGCGCAGCAGGGCGAAGGGCTGCTTGCGCTCCATGCCCGGCAGCACGCTGATCCTATCGGCGGATCCGGGCTCGGCCCCCTCGGGCAGCTTCGCGACCGGCGCGTACACCGGGTTCAGCACCTGCACGGCGGGGCGGCCGTAATGTTCCAGCGGCAGCTGGCGGGAAATAACGCCGCGGAAGATATCGGAAGGCGCTACGGTCACCTCGACGACCCGGGCGGCCACCGGGGCAGCCAGCAGGCAAAACAGCGATGACAGGCGGTAAATCAGCTTCATGGATATGGAAGAGTAACGTTTGCGGAACACTAACAAAATTACGGATGCCAGCCCGGGGAGGCTTCTTTTCAGGTATGAATAACACATAAACGAGGTATATCTGACATTATTATGAACCCGCCCGCCAAAAAAAACTTTGAGAAAAGCCAAAAGAAAATTGCGCGTACTTGACTTTTCGAAAAAAGTACTCTATCATTGTACGCCTTTTAACAGTTTTTCACAAACTACCTCTCCATTTGATGATGATGAAAAGAACGCTTGCTGGCCTCAGTATCCTCTGCATAGGAGCGGCCACCTTGTTCAGTTCCTGCTCTTCCAATAGCACCAAAAGCACGGCCAACTCCGATAAGACGGGCTGGGACTACAACGACAGGCAGCTGGGTGGGTTTGACGTCACTAAATATCCCGGCCAGCAGACCGGTCCGGGCCTGACCTTCATCGAAGGCGGTCGCTTCACGATGGGGCAAACCGAGGAGGATCTGACCTTCGAACGCAATAACATCCCGCGCACAGTCTCAGTACCATCTTTCTACATGGACGAAACGGAGGTGGCCAATATTCACTACCGCGAATATTGCTACTGGCTGGCCCGCGCCTACGGCGCAGACTATCCCGGCCTGGTGGCAGCCGCCCGCCCCGATTCCACCGTATGGCGCCAGGCGCTCCAGTACAACGAGCCGATGGTGAAATATTACTTCACGCACGCGGCCTACAACTACTACCCGGTAGTCGGCGTCAGCTGGATCCAGGCAAACGAATATGCCAAGTGGCGCTCCGACCGCGTCAATGAGTACATCCTCATGAAGGCCGGCGCCCTGAAAAAGAATCCGAACTACTCCAACGAAGACGTCTTCAATACCGAGGCCTACGTCTACGGACAATACGAAGGCCTGTCCGGCCCCAACCGCCACCGGGACCTCGACCCGAACGGCTCCGGCCGCCGCGCCTGGAACTACTCCGACGGCATCCTGCTTCCCGACTACCGCCTCCCGACCGAAGCGGAATGGGAATACGCCGCCCTCGGCCTGATCGGCAACAACCCCGAGCGTGAAAACAAGCGCCGCCGCGGTGAAGAAGTCATCACAGACCGCAACATCTATCCCTGGGGCCCCAAGGAAGGCAGCCGCTATGGCCTGCGCAACAACTACCAGGGTGAGTTCCTCGGCAACTTCCGCCGCCAAAGCGGAGACTATATGGGCGTCGCCGGCGGCCTGAACGATAACGCAGACCGCACCGCTCCGATCTTCTCCTACCGCCCGAACGCCTTCGGCCTGTACAACATGGCCGGCAACGTATCCGAGTGGGTAATGGACACCTACCGCCCGATCACACGCGAGAATGCACGTCTCGCGCCGTTCCGCGGCAATGTCTACACCGGCTATATCCGCCAGCCCGAGGACGGCACTCTGATGGATAAGGACACCCTGGGCAATATCCCCGTCCGTCAGCTGGATTCCGCGGAGCTCGCCACGCACCCGGAGAAAATGATCCGCTACTCCGACCTGCGCGACTACGACGACGGCGACACTACGGTCGTCGACGGAAGCCGCTACGATTACCGCCGCACCACGCTGATCAGCAACGAAGCCAAGGTTTACAAGGGCGCATCCTGGAACGACCTGGCTTACTATCTCAGCCCCGGCACCCGCCGCTTCATGCAGGCGAACCAAAGCTCCGCTACCGTCGGCTTCCGCTGCGTAATGGACCGCCTCGGCTCCCCGAACGGCAATAACCGCGCACAGCCGGGTAACTACTTCAAGAACGATCGTCGCTAAGACGAAAACATCATCATCCGAGGATCCCCCTGGTACGCCAGGGGGATTCTTGTTTTACAGATAGTCATGCTCCAGCTCCGCTCATTCGTCTCCGATCTGCCTTTCGAATACCCCTTCACCATCAGCAAAGGCACCAAAACCCACCAGCAATCGCTGGTCGTATCGCTCGGCTTCGGGAAGCTGAGCGGCTACGGGGAAGCCCCGCAGATCAGCTACTATCCCGAGACCATCGAAAGCATGCAGGAAAGCCTGGCCCGCCACGCGGCAGTGATCTCCCGGTATTCCCTGACGGACCCCGCCCGGTTCTGGCATTTCCTGCACCATCTCATCCCGGGACAGCACTTCCTTACGGCAGGTCTGGACTGCGCCGCCTGGGACCTCTTCGCCAAGCTCCGCAGGCAGCCCCTGTACGCCGCGCTGGGCCTGAGCTACGGCGGCCCCGTCGAAACCGACTATACCATAGGCCTGGACAGCCGGGAACAAATGGGGCTCAAGCTTCTCGCCCATCCCGCGGCCAGCTACAAGATCAAGCTGGCCCGGCCGGAAGATATCGACAAGCTCCGCTACCTCCGCAGCCTGAGCAAGGCCCCCTTCCGTGTCGACGTGAACGAAGGCTGGACATACGACGAGACGCTGGCGCTGCTGCCGGAGCTGAAGGCCCTGGGTGTGCGTATCCTGGAACAGCCCCTGCCCAGAGAGGCCTGGGAAGAAATGGCCGCGCTCAAGGCCCAATCCCCGGTCCCCTTGTTCGCGGACGAATCCTGTCAGGGCGAAAGCGATGTCCTGCGCTGCCAGGCCGCGTTTCACGGCATCGTCGTAAAGCTCGCGAAATGCGGTGGGCTGACCCCGGCGCTCCGGATGCTGCGCGGGGCCCGGGCCTCCGGCCTGGAATCCATGCTCAGCTCCATGAACGAATGCACGATCGGCACCGCCGCTATGGTGCACCTGAGCCCGGCGGCAGACTTCCTGGACGCAGACGGCCCGCTGCTGCTGGCCGCCGACCAGGCCAGCGGACTGCATTTTTCCCCCGCGGGAACAGTCGGGATCACCGAGGCTCCGGGGCTTGGCATCAGCCTGCTGCCGGAACAGTAACTTTACAGGGATGGCGCTCTCCTCCACCGAACGTACAGATCTGCTCAACATCGGACTGATGCTGCTTTCATGCGCCATCGCCATCGTCATTCCCCTGGAGCTGTTCCTCTTCTCCTACGCCGTGCTGGGGCCGCTGCATTACCTGACGGAGATCTCCTGGCTGCATGACCGCGGCTATTTCACCAAAGGACGATACGATGCGACGATACTGCTGCTCATCGCCCTCGTGGGCAGCCTCGCCTACTACAGCCTCAACGGTCTTTTCGAGCTGGAGTTCAGCCCGAACTTCATCGTCTGGCTCAGCTATATCGGCCTGCTGAGCGCGGCTATCTTCGCGCTGATCAGGAATCCCTACGTGCGGATCACCGGCA
>JASLDA010000168.1 GCA_030151745.1 Chitinophagaceae bacterium
GACGACCAGGGACGCTCGCTGTCCCAGGACGTGCGGCAGCATGCGAAGACGAAGTCGAAACCGGGGCAGGGAGCGTCCCTGGTCGTCGCTTTCGCTGAAGCGCCCCTGGTCGTCGCGGCGTACATAGCGTTTATCCCCGTTAGGCGCGATGAGCTCGCGTTTATGACCGCTCTTTTTTGGTTCCTTGCCTGCCATAGCCGGATATTTTATTGGTGAGCAATTACAGCAGGTAAGCAGCAACTTCATGCCGCGGCTGCAGGCTGAAATGTTACAATTTCCTATCGCAGCAACTCTTCGAGCGTCCCGAGCACCGTATCCACGTAGTGCTGCTGTGCATCCTGTCCGCGGAGCGCCCCGGCGTCCATGCGGATCGTGCGCAGGAGTTCCCCGTTGCGGCAGAACGCGGCGAAGGCAAACACGGCGTTCCCCGATTCCGGGGTGGGCGTGGAGTAGCCGGTTATGCCGATGCCCCAGTTGGCGATGAACTTGTCCGCCGCTCCGGCCGCCAGCTCCTGCGCCGTCTGCTCGGACACGCAATTGCAGCGCAGGGCCTGGACCGGGTTGACCCGCAGCTGGCGGGCTTTCTGTCCCAGGTTGTACGCCGTCAGCCCGCCCTCGAAAAATTCCATGGCGCCCTCCGCCGAGGCCAGGGCGGCCTGCAGGAAGCCTGCCGTGACGCTTTCGCCGACTGCGATGCTCTGCCCCGCGGCCATGAGCTTATCCTTGATCCGGTTGATCCGGTCTGTATCGAACTGCATATTGATAACCTTGAGTTTGATCCGGGCCCCGGTGCAGGCGCCCTTGCTTCCCCGCCGAAAATTCTGTGCCCGGTCCCGGCTGCCGTGTTTACCCGCCGCTGCAGCCAAAACGTAGATAAAATGCGATCCGGCTCAACATAATCCGGGCCGGCAGCGGCTCCGGGGCGCCGATTCCGGACTGGCATTTTTTTTCTGGCTGCGGGTCAAATCCTCCACCTTATGGAAAATCGTAAGCACGCGCTGATCACAGGCGCTACGGCGGGCATCGGCCTGGAGCTTGCAAGATTGTTTGCCCGCGATGGCTATACCCTGACCATCGTGGCCCGCACGGCCGAAGATCTGCAGCGTACCGCCCGGGAACTGCGGTCGGACTACGGCGTCGAGGTCCGGACCATTGCCCGGGATCTCATGCTTCCCGAAGGGCCCTTCGACGTATGCCGGGAAGTGGATGCCGCCGGCATACCGGTGGATGTGCTGGTCAACGACGCGGGACAGGGGCTGTACGGAGAGTTTACGGAGACGGATATCCGCCGCGAGCTGGACATCATCCGGCTCAATATCGACGCATACCTGGTGCTGGGCAAGCATTTCCTGCAGCAGATGGTCGGCCGCGGGTCCGGCAGGGTGCTCAATGTCGCCAGTATCGCCAGCCGTCTGCCCGGGCCGCTGCAATCCGTTTACCACGCGTCGAAGGCCTTCGTGCTTTCCTGGTCGGAAGCGATCCGCTTCGAAGTGAAGGACAAGGGCGTCACGGTGACGGCGCTGATGCCCGGTCCTACCGATACGGACTTCTTCCGCAAAGCCGACATGGAATCCTCGAAGCTGGTGCAGGAAGGCAGCATGAGCGATCCTGCGGCAGTTGCCAGGGACGGCTACGAGGCGCTGATGGCCGGCGAGGACAAGGTCATTTCAGGAATGAAAAACAAGCTGCAGGTAGGCATGAGCAATATGATGCCCGATCCGGCGCTTGCCGCGCAGATCTATCAGCAGAGCAAGCCGGCGGAAGGCGGGCAGGAATAGTCCGGTGTTCACTTTCTAAAACAGCAGTCATGGCAAACAAGAAACATGAAAATGCCGCCGAAGGGCGCGGCGGCGCGAAATCCGCCGGCGGGCAGCAAAAGACGGCGGCGGACTTCGACCGCACAGTACGGGAAGCGGAGAAGGAATCGCCCCGAACGGCCAAGCCCGGTTCTTCCGGGGGCGACCGCAGCAAGCAGCACAATAACGGGCGCGGCGGAGGGAAATAGCGGGACGTGCCGTTCGCTGCACAGGCCGGGATAAGTTCCCGGCCTGTTTGGCATTGCCGGGCCGGCAGCGGAAATTTAGCATCCGAAACCCCTGCCCGCCCATGAGCCTTTTCCTGCTGTTTCTGCTACCCTGTCTTGCTATTCTCCTGACCTGGCTGCTCCTTTCCAGGAGCCGCGCGGCCGATTCCCTGCGCCTGGATACCGAGCTCCGGCTGCTGCGGGATCAGCTGAGCGAGGCGCAGCAAAGCCAGAGGAGCCTGACGGCGTCCGAAGCTGCCGCCAGGGCTCACCTGGAGGCGGCGCTGGAACGCCAGCGTGAGCTCTCGGCGCAACGCGAGGAGAGCCTGGCAACCATCGAATCCCTGCGCCTGGCCCTGGCCGCGCGGCAGGATACGCTGACCCGGCAGCAGGCCGAGCTCGAGCAGCAGGAGCTGAGATTCCGCGAGCAGCAGGCATTCCTGGAGCGGACGAAAGCCGAAATGGAACGGGAATTCCGGCTTATTGCAAGCGCGAGCCTGGAGCAGCAGGGCGGACAGCTGGCGGGGCAGCAGCAGGAACGCCTGGCTCATACGCTGGAACCGTTCCGCGTGCAGCTGGAGGCGTTCCGCAGGCAGGTCGACGAGCGTTTCGGCGCCGAAGCCGAGGGGCGCGCGAGCCTGAAAGGAGAGCTGAGCAAAATGCTGGAGCTGAACCAGACGATCTCCCAGCAGACCCGGAACCTTACGCAGGCGCTCAGCCGCCAGAGCCGGCAGCAGGGCGTGTACGGGGAAGAGGTGCTGGAGACTATCCTCAGCAATGCCGGCATGATCGAAGGAGAGCATTTTTACCGGCAGGTCGCCACCCGTAACGAGGACGGGCAGCGCATCCGCCCCGATATCATCATCCGCCGCCCGGAAGGCCTGTCGATCGTGGTCGACAGCAAGGTGAGCCTTACGCATTACCTGCAGTACTGCGAGCCGGGACTGTCCGAGGCTGCCGAGCGGGAGCTGCGCAAAGCGGTGTACGGATCCTTCAGGGCCCATATCGACGGGCTGAGCGCGAAGAAGTACGATACCGTGGAAGGCACGGCCGATTTCGTACTGCTGTTCACGCCGGTGGAGAACGCCTATACCGTCGCCACGAATCACGACCCCGATCTGCGGGTCTACGCCTTCACGAAGAACGTGTTCGTCGTCACGCCTTCGAGCTTACTGCTGGTCGTGAAGATGATCTCGGATCTATGGCAGAAGGACCGCGTCAGCCGGGGCGTGCAGGACATGGCGGAGCAGGCGCGGAAGGTCTATGAAAAAGCCTGCCTGTTCATCGGCAGCTTCGAGGCCATGGGCAAATCGCTGGACCGGGCCCGCGCCGAGTGGGAGCAGGCGGCAGGCCGGCTGCAGGGGCATGGCGGCATGCTCAGCCAGGGCAGGAAGCTCGAAAAGATGCTGGGCACGATGACGACAAAGCAGCTGCCGGAGCGGGTGGGGGAGGGTTTGCAATAGGCAATAGGCAATCCGCAATAGGCAATGGGCAATCCGCAATAGGCAATAGGCAATGGGCAATTCTTAGCTTATACAGCGCCAGGCTCTGCCGTAGGTGCTGAGCTTGCCTGTGGGCCAAAGCCGGAGGCTATGTATGCTAAGGTTCCCGCTCCATTGCAAATTGCCTATTGCAGATTGCAAATTGGTACCGAACGGCTAGTTGCGGAATGTCAGGAACTCGAATGGGCGGTCTCCGTAGACCAGCCGCTTGCGCCGCCGCGACGGCTTGGCGGTCTGCAGCGAAGTATGGTGGTACACGTCCAGCACTTCCGTGGCGCGGACGATGCATTCCGGTGTATCCACCAGGTTGATAGTCTCGATAAGCGAGTCTACCTGCTGGTCAAAGCTATCGGTCCACTGGCGGGCGGCTTTGGTGGTCAGTAAAAGTTCGCGGGTAGAGCCGGGCATATAGCTAATGCGATTTAATAGTACTCTGAAAAATTAGTCACTGCCGCCCGACTATACAACCTAGTAACGGAATATTAATTTTCTATTCAGTAAAACTGTGTCAGGTAAGGGTATCGATCTGCATACAGCGACTTCACTTTTTCGAGTATCGTTTCCCGCAGACCTTCCATATTGCGGCGTTCGATTGCCGAGACAAATACGGCATTCCCGCCGGTCTCCGTCTCCCAGCGTTTCTCGAGCTGGGTGAGCAGATCGGTTTTGGTTTCCGCATCCAGCCACTCGTCGAAGGTGCGCTCTTCGTAAAGGTCCATTTTATTGAAGATGGTCAGCGTCGGCTTGTCGAAGGCGCCTATATCCTGCAGGGTCGCGTTCACGGTTCCCATCTGGTCCTCGTACGCCGGGTGGCTGATATCGACGACGTGCAGCAGGCAATCTGCCTCGCGGACCTCGTCCAGGGTGCTTTTGAAGCTTTCCACGAGGTGGTGCGGCAGCTTGCGGATGAAGCCCACCGTATCGCTCAGCAGGAAGGGCGTCTGTTCGTAGACGACTTTCCGGGTCGTCGTGTCCAGGGTGGCGAACAGCTTGTTTTCCGCGAAGACCTCGCTTTTGCTGAGGACATTCATCAGCGTGCTTTTCCCGACATTGGTATATCCCACCAGGGCCACGCGGATATAAGTGCCGCGTTCCTGGCGCTGCGTCTGGGCCTGCTTGTCGATCTCCTTGAGACGGCGGCGCAGCAGGGAGATCTTGTCCTTGACGATCCGGCGGTCGGTCTCGATTTCCGTTTCGCCGGGGCCCCGGGAACCGATGCCGCCTCCCTGGCGCTCCAGGTGCTGCCACATGCCCTTGAGGCGGGGCAGCAGGTACTGGTACTGGGCCAGCTCCACCTGCACCTTGGCCTGCGCCGTCTTCGCGCGGCGCGCGAAAATATCGAGGATGAGGTCCGAGCGGTCTATGGTCTTGACCCCCGTGGCCTTCTCGATATTGATGATCTGCGAGCCGGTCAGCTCGTCGTCGAAGATCAGCAGGTTGGCGCCTTTGGCCTGGGCGTAGGCCTTTATCTCCTCGAGCTTGCCCTTGCCCACGAAGGTGCGGCTGTCGCGGTGCGGCAGCTTCTGCATGAAGCTTTTAACGGCGACGGCTCCCGCCGTGGAGGCCAGGAATGCCAGCTCGTCCAGGTATTCCTTGGTCTGCGTCTCGGTCTGATCCTTCGTGATAAGGCCGATCAGGATCGCACGTTCTTCCTCGAGTATGGTTTTCTTTTCTAACAAATCCGGTATAGTGTAAGACCGTAAAATTACGGCAGCCGGTTTGCCGATCTGAGAATTTCGGGAAACCGGGCCCCGGCTTGCCCGAACGGTACGCTAGAGCTCCTTCTCCGTGTACGCCGCATTCCAGCCCGCGCGCTCCGTGCCTTTGCCGATGCCCGTGAGCTGCCCGAGATTCAGCGCGAGGCCGAATTCGTTATAGGCTCCTGCGATATGATAGTAGGAGCGGGCATAGCGGATATGGATCTTGTTCAGATCGATGCTTGCGCCGAAGCTGAAGCCGGCCAAGCCCTTCTTTTCCGAGATGGCCAGCTCCCCGCGGTGGAGATGATTGTAGGCCACCCCTATCGTGATGCGCTTTCCCAGGCTCAGCTCGCCGCCGAAGATGAAGTGGCGGAAGAACTTATCGGCAAAATGCGAGCCGGTAAGCTCCGAGCTGTCTATGGTGCCGAGGAGGGTGGAGGTCTGGATATCTGTGGGGTTATTGTAGCGGACGTCCCATTCGTAAAGATGGTGCACCGTCGCCATTACGCGCAGGGGGAGGTGGGCGAAGCGCTTGGAGATGCCGAGCTGCAGGTCGAAGGGCATGGGCTCCTGGCCGATCCCGCCGTACGTGGCCACCATGGCGCCCATGTTCTTGGCTACGGCGCCGAGCACCAGCAGGTTGGCCGTATCCGTGTACGTGATGCCGACATCGGCGAGCAGGCCTGCCGCGACCTTGTCCGCGAAGCCGGAGTGGGCGAACTTCAGCGTCGCGCCGTAGCGCCAGCGTTCCAGGTACTGCCGGCTGGCGCCGACGGATATGGCATAGTCGGTAGCCCGGAAGCTGCCGATGACGTTGCCGATATTGTCGGTCGCATCGAAGCTGCCGTAGTTGAGGTACTGTACGCCCAGCAGGAAGGAGGTGTTCAGCTTCGGGACGTGATAGCCGTAGGCCAGGTTGGCGATCGATACGCCGGCGTAGTAGCTGTCGTAGGACAGGCTCAGCTGATTGTGCAGGAAGGGCCGCATCAGGGCCGGGTTCTGCAGGGCCAGGCTGATGTCCTGCATCGGGTTTGCCACGTTGATGCCGCCCAGGGCGGTAATATGCGGAGATTGGGGGAGGCGGAGGAACTCGAAGGCATGCTGCCCCCCGGTGACCTGCGCCCCCGCCGTGCCTGCGAAGACCAGGAGTCCCGCGCAAAGCATACTGCGTATCCGTTTCGTCATGCTGTAGTACGCAAAATAATGCGTTTAAAATGCCGGCGCGCCACGCAGCGCAACCGGCATCTTAAACGCTGCATTATCGGGAATTATTGCTGTGCGGCCTTCTGGAATTCCTCGACGATCGGGGAGGAAACGCCGGTGAAGGAGAATCCGCCGTCATGGAACAGGTTCTGCATTGTCACCATCCGGGTGAAATCGGAGAAAAGCATCGCGTTGAAGGCGGCGCAGTCTTCGGCGGAGGCATTGCCCAGCGGGCTCATCTTGTCCGCATAGGAGAAGAAGGCATCGAAGCCGCCGACGCCGGAGCCCGCCGTGGTGGCGGTCGGCGACTGGCTGACCGTATTCACGCGGACCTTCTTTGCGAAGCCGTAGTAATAGCCGAACGAGCGGGCCACGCTTTCGAGCAGGGCCTTGGCGTCGGCCATATCGTTATAGCCCGGGAAGGTGCGCTGCGCGGCTATATAGGACAGCGCTACCACGGAGCCCCATTCATTGATGGCATCCAGCTTCATGGCCGCCTGCAGCACGCGGTGCAGGGACATGGCGGAGATATCGAGCGTCTTGTGGAAGTTTTCGTAATTGGTCTCGGTGTAGGGGATGTTCTTGCGAACGTTGGGGCTCATGCCTACGGAATGGAGGATGAAATCCACCTTGCCGCCGAAATGCTGCATGGACTCGTTCAGCAGCTTCTCGAGGTCCTCGTTGGACGTTGCGTCCGCGCCGATGACCGGGGCGTCGCCGCAGGCGGCAGCCAGTTCCTTGATCTTGCCCATGCGCAGGGCGATCGGGGCATTGGTCAGGACGATCTGCGCGCCTTCCTCGTGGCAGCGCAGGGCTGTTTTCCAGGCGATGGAGCGTTCGTCGAGGGCGCCGAAAATGATCCCTTTTTTACCGGCAAGCAGCGAATTGGCCATAATGTCTTGATTGGCGGCGAAAATAGTCAATTCGCCGACTGCTTGCGGTCCGGGCTGCCGGAGGTCCGGCGATTCGATCCCGCGATATGTCATCAGGGCCTCAATACTGCAGGTCGCGATGATTCCCAGGCGCGCATTGCGGGGGCCTGCCGCGAACGGAACGGCAGATCCCGTGACAAATCAAGGACCGGCGCTCGTTATGGCAGGGAAAGGCCCGGTTCTCAAGCTGTCACAGGCGGAGGTCCGGCTTAATGCATTATATTTCGGGATGCGTGCCGCGATCCCGCTCCTGCTTTTTCTTCTACCGGTCTCCGCATTCGCGGGCGTCCGGAAGCACTCCCTCCGCTCGGCGCTGGATTCGGGGCTCGTCGTCATGCACGCCGCTTCGAACGGGGCCCGCTATTGCCAGAAGGCGATGCAGCTGGAGCTCCGCAATACGACCGCGGACGTGCTAATGCTGACCGTCGATCCGGCGCTGGTATTCCGGCCGGCGGATACTTCTTACCAGGATCTCATCCTGCCGGGCAGCGACGTGGTGGTGGTGGCGCCCGGCAAGAGCTCCAGCGCCGCGATCCATAGCTTCTGCGGCAAGGCCGGCGCGCTGGCTCCCGGGGCTGCGATGGAGTACACATTCCTGAAGCAGGGCGACAGCACGATGATCCGGGTCGCCCAATACCTCAGCAGGCATGGCCTGTACGACCGGCTCGGCCAGGCGGCCATCTGGGCGCTTACGGACGATCATGGCCTGGAGGGTATCCTGGATCCTGCGCTGCCGGGGGAAAGCGGGGAGCTGCTCGCATTTATGGAAAAGCTCACCGGCTGGAAGCGACCGGCCTACTTCCGCTTGTACGAGCCGGGCTCGGAAGCCGGGCAGCCCGCGATCCAAAAGCAGAAGCTGACGCTTGCCGCGCAGTTCGAGCTCCGTATCGAGGCGCCGAAAGTCCTGAGCATGGGCGTCTATAACGGCGCCGGCAGGGAAGTGCAGGTCGCTTTCAAAGAGCAGCGGATGAAGCCGGGAAGCTATAAGCTGCTGGTCCGGTTCGAAGCCGGGGGCGCAGCGCCGGGAGCTTATTTCCTGCGCATCATGGAAGGGGCGGCGGTGCTTCGCGAGCAGAAGGTGATCGTGGGAGAAGAGAGCCGGTAGAAGTCGGATGGAGCGGCCCGCGCCGGGGAAAAACAGGCCGGTTCGCGGTGTTTGGTATTGCCAACAATCCATAGCTTGCGGCTATGCTCAAGCCTGCCACTCTTCAGTTTCTCCGCGAACTCGCGGCGCATAATGACAAGCCTTGGTTCGACGCGCACCGCGATGAATACCAGGCTGCGAAAGCGGACGTGGAGCAATTCGTGCAGCAATTGCTGGAAGCGCTGAGGCCGCTGGAGCCCGCGCTGGCGGGTCAGCAGGGCAAGGACGCCGTCTACCGCATCTTCCGGGATGTACGTTTCTCCAAAGACAAGACCCCGTACAAGACGCATTTCGGCGCCTATTTCAGCAAAGGCGGCCGCAAATGGGAAGGGGCGGGATACTATGTCCATATCGAGCCCGGGGCCGCATTCGCCGGGGGCGGGCTCTGGATGCCCGGTCCCGCGCTGCTCAAGGCCGTCCGCCAGGAGATCGATTACAGCTTCGACGAGTTCCGGGACATCCTCGGGAATAAAACGTTCAGCAAGTTCTTCAAGGGGATCGACGGGGAGACGCTGCAGAAAGCCCCGCAGGGCTACGAGCCCGACAACCCCGCGATCGAGTATCTCCGGAAGAAAAGCTTCACCGTCGGCACCAGGCTGGACGATGCGATGCTGACCTCGAAGAATGCGATCAAAGAGCTGGTGCAGATCTATACCGCCATGCACCCCTTCGTGCTGTTCATGAACAGGGCGATGGAATGAGAATGAGCATAACATACATGCACCCCTGCTTTGTACCGGCTTGGTTATAGGGCGCTGCTTGAATCGGCTTCCCAGCGCTAGCTCAGCAGGAACTGGATATCTTCCCGCGTGAGGCGCTTCATCGCCGCGTTGTCGTCGGCCACCAGCTCCGTCGCCAGGCTGCGCTTGCGTTCCTGCAGGATCAGCATCTTCTCCTCGATGGTGTCCTTGCAGATCAGGCGGTATGCGAAGATGGCCTTGGTCTGCCCGATGCGGTGCGTCCGGTCTATGGCCTGCTGCTCCACGGCCGGGTTCCACCAGGGATCGACGAGGTACACGTAGTCTGCGGCCGTCAGGTTCAGGCCTACGCCGCCGGCCTTGAGCGAGATGAGGAATACGCGGCACTCGTCGTTGCTCTGGAACTCCCGGATGGCATGCTCGCGTTCCGCCGTCGTGGAGCTGCCGTCGAAGTACACGTAGGGAATGCCGGCTTCCTCCAGGCGCTGCCGGATGATGGCCAGCATGCCGAGAAACTGGGAGAAGACCAGGGCTTTGTGATGGCCCACGTTCTCCGAGATTTCCCGGGCGAGCTCCTCGGACTTCACGGAATGATTCGGGAGCCGTTCGTCCTCGTTCAGGATGGCCGGCGAATCGCAGATCTGCCGCAGCTTGGTGAGGCCCTGCAGGATATGGAACTGCGAGCGCTCGATGCCTTTCTCGTCGATCATGCCGAGAATGGAGCTCGCGAACGTGTTCCGGTACGCATCGTAGATCTTGCGCTGCTCCGTGCCCATCTCGCAGTAGAGGATGGTTTCCGTCTTTTCCGGCAGGTCTTTCGCGACCTGTTCCTTGGTGCGCCGCAGCATGAAGGGATAGATCAGCTGCCGCAGCTGCTGCGTGATGTCGGCCTCGCGGAACTTATCGATCGGCGTGGCGAATTCGTTGTTGAAGAACTCCCGGCTCCCGAGCAGGCCCGGGTTCAGGAAGTTCATCTGCGCATAGAGGTCGAAGGTATTGTTCTGCAGCGGGGTCCCGCTCAGGGCCAGCTTGTGCCGTCCCTGCAGCAGCAGGGAGGCCTTGGCCACCTGCGATTGCGGATTCTTTATCGCCTGGCTCTCGTCGAGCACGATATAGTCGAACGAGATGTCCTTCAGCCAGCGGATATCGCTGCGCATGGTGCCGTAGGTCGTGATCACGACATGATAGGGATCGAAGTCCGCCGGCCGGGAGCTCCGCTTCGGCCCGTGATGGATCAGGTGCCGTAGGCCCGGCGTGAACTTCCGGATTTCCGCTTCCCAGTTGTACATCAGCGTTGTCGGGCAGATGACCAGGAAGCGCGCGTCGGGATGCTCGTTGCTGAACTCCAGCATATAGGACAGCGCCTGGATGGTCTTGCCCAGGCCCATATCGTCGGCCAGGATGCCGCCCCAGCCGGCTCCGCGCACGAATGCCAGCCACTGGAAGCCCGCGCGCTGGTAGGGGCGCAGTTCGGCATTCAGCTCCTTGGGAGGCTCCAGGCTGCTGAAGTCGCGGTCTATGATGGCGCTGAGCTGCTCTTTCTTTTCCTCGAGCTCCTGCAGCACCGTTTCTTCGTCCATCTCCTCCAGCAATGCGTCGAGCACCGAGAAGTGGAATTTCTTCAGCCGGAGCTTCCCGCCCTGGCTTTCGCCCATCTTGATGAGCAGGCTGTATTTCTTCAGCCATTCCTCCGGCAGCAGGCCGAGGCTGCCGTCGCCCAGGGGCACGTACTGCTGCTGGTGGGAGAGGGCGCGCTTGATATCGGCGATCGTCACGCGCTGGTCGCCGAAGCTCACGGCCAGCTCGGTGTCGAACCAGTCGATGCCGCTGCTGACGCTGATCTCCGTGCGGGGACGGTGCGTGGAGATACGCAGCCGCTTCAGTCCCTCGAAGCCCAGCACCGTCACGCCCTGCTCCTGCATGGCGTCCATGAAGCGGAAAAACCAGGAGCCGGCCAGTACGGCATCCGAGTTCAGGTAGAAGAAGTGGTCCTGCGCCGAGCGCCCCATGTCGCTGTGGAGGTTCTGAACAGACTGCAGGAACTCGGTCTCCAGCTCGCTCTGGCGCTTGATGAGCCGGATGCGGCCGTTGTGCGGCACGGTTACGTCGCCTTCGTAGCCCCAGGGGATCTCGACGCTGCCGTACACGAAGGCGGGCTGCAGCACCAGCACCTTGTCCCGCTCCGACAGGTACAGCCTGGTCGTCGGCCTGACCGTCGTGCTTTGCTCGACGAGATTGTCGTCGAAGCGCAGCGGGAGCAGCTTGCGCCATTGCATCAGCCTGCCCTCGAGGAATTCCGGCCAGGCCTCGCCGCCGATGGTAAGCTGCCCTGCGGGGAGCAGCTCGTCCAGCACCGGCATGGCGCGGAGGTCGCTCAGGGCGTGCAGGGTATGCGATTCCAGGATCAGGGCCGGGTTCAGGACCTCGCTTTCGCCGAAGGGGACGATGCGGGCGCCCAGCTCCCATTGCAGGCGGACGATCACATCCCCGCCGTTGTCGCGCATTGCGCGCAGGGCAGGCTGCAGCTGTTCGCCCGACAGCGCGATGGGGATCAGCGTCGACGAGCTCATCGCCTTTCCGCCCCGGTGCATGAAGCTCAGCGGGTGCTTGGCAAATTGCGTCAGCAGGCGCTGGTAGCGCGGCAGCAGGTATTCCCAGGCGGGCTCCCGCAGCTCCGCCGGCGGTTGATCGCGGAGAGCGGACTGGTAGTCGTCCAGCAGATCGCCGAAGGGCAGGTTCTTTTTGAGGAAGCGCATCAGCTCGTCGGGGCCGAGCTTGCGTACGGCAGGGAACAGGTCGCGGTCGGGCTGGGGATAGCGCGTGACGCTGATATACTGGCCGGCGTCCAGCGATTCTACCGGGCCGCGGAACTGGTGCGTTCCCGCCAGGGCTTCGCCGGCGACGAGGCGCCATTGCAGTCCTGGGAAATAGGCCGTGTTCAGTTCCGCCACCAGGCCGATGCGGGGGCGCAGGCCTTCCTGGACCTCCGGCTCCGGGGGGGGCGCGGCAACGACGGCGACGGGCGCCGGCTCCACGATGCGCTCCACCTTGCGGATGCTTGGATCCAGCACTTTCAGGATCGGCTTCCCGTCCTGGTATTGAAACTCGAACTTCCCGCTCAGGTCGTCGTTCAGCGAGTAGCCATACAGGGCAAGCAGCTTTTCCTTCTGGGCGTCCCAGTTCTGCATGGTCTTGAAGAAAGCCGTTCCCCGTTCCTTAAGGACCTGCAGGAAAACGGCGGCCTTGTGCCGGCACAGCGGGTGGGTGCTCTCTTCGCAGCTGCAGCTGGTGTCGAAATAGCGCTCGTCGTTCTGCCGGAGCACGACCGGAAACCGGGTGCCGTCCTCGAGCACCTCGGCGCTCAGCCGTTCTCCCTTTACCTCGATCTTGCTGGCGGCGCGGGCTGCAGCCAGCTCACGCGCCTTTTCCAGCGAAGCCGGGGCGGTGAATACGGCAATCATGTCTTCGGTCACCTGCCGCATCCGGACCAGCGTATGCTTCTGGTCGTAGGTGATCGAGGTGTTTTCGAAGAAGCCGGCGGCGGACATGTCGTTCAGCTGGAACAGGGCGGCCACTTCGTGGCGGCAGATGTCTCCCAGGTTATAGGGACACTGGCAGCGCACCGACATCCCTTTCTCGTCGCTGAACTTCGAGACCGTGACGGTGTAATAGTTGTGGTATTGGTCGTTCCGGACGCGGAAGCGAACCTGCCCGAGCAGGTGGTCTACATCGAGGAACTGGACTCCGGCGGTATGAAAGATCCGCTTTCCCCGGCGAATCACCTCTTCCGTCCCGTGGTTATAGGCAAACTTCAGAAAATAGGGCAGCGACATCTGCGAAAAGCAAGCGTCAAAAGTACGGTAGGGCGTTCGTATCCAATGACAATGTTTGATCAATTTCAGCCCTGTACCGTTAAATAACGGTGATCAAACCGCCTGTCCGGCGGGCTGCGCCGCTTCTTGACAAGGAAGCCCCGCCATTTCCGGCGGGGCTTCCTTGTTTCGCTGAGCGCCCTTCGGGCGGGAGCGGATGCTCCATGGCGGGGCTCAGGCCTTATTTGGTGAAAAGGGATACGATCGCATAGATGCCGGCGGCCAGGAGACCCGAAACCGGGATCGTCAGGATCCAGGCCCAGAGCAGGTTGATCGTGACTCCCCAGCGTACGGCGCTCAGGCGCTTGGTGGCGCCCACCCCGATGATGGAGCCGGTGATCGTATGCGTCGTGGATACGGGGATCTTGAGCTGCTCGGTGACGAAGAGCGTGATGGCGCCGGCCGTTTCGGCGGCCACTCCCTCGAAAGGTGTCACCTTGGTTATGCGCGTGCCCATGGTCTTGATGATCTTCCAGCCGCCGCTCATGGTGCCCAGCGCGATCGCCGTATAGCAGGCCAGCGGCACCCAGGTGGGCATTTCCTTGAATTCCTTGATCTGCCCGCCGGCGATCAGCGCCGCCGTGATGATGCCCATCACTTTCTGGGCGTCGTTGCCGCCATGGCCGATGGAGAAGGCGGCAGAGGACACCAGCTGCATGCGCTTGAACCATATGGTGGCCTCGGCATGCTTCAGGCTGCTCAGCCAGAGCGTAAATACGGAGATGGAGATCACGATCAGGCCGAGAAGCAGCCATTTGAAGTTTTCCCCGTAGAGAACGATCTGGATCGCCCGGCTCTTGTACTTGGTCACGAAATGCGTGTTGATGATCTGATCGGCGTCCTTGCGGTGAACGGTATAGGAAATGGCATCGTCGTAAATATGCTTCAGCAGCACGGCGTCCAGGTCCTTCGGGGCGTTTACCGCCCGTCCGTCCACCTGCAGCAGTACGTCGCCCTTCTGGAGGCCCATTTTCATGGCCGGGGAGTTGTGGGCCAGCTCGGATACGGTCAGCCCCTGGCCCGATGCGGTCTTCTCCGTCTTGAAGCCGATAACCCTCGAGGTGGAGGTTACCAGCACGGTGGAGATAAATGCGACGATCCCGACGATCACCGCGGTGGAGACGATCTTCGGCCAGATGGTCTTGCTGAACGAGTGGATGAACCAGGTGGAGATCAGGAATGCTACGATCATCCCGATCAGCGGGGCGAGCAGGATGAAAGCGGCCGTATGAAAAATGGTCGGGTACTTGTCCAGGTTGATGGAGCCGAAGCCGGCATGCGCGATGGCTGCACCGGCGAAGCCCCCGATCAGCGTGTGGGAGGAGGAGGAGGGGATGCCGAACCACCAGGTGAGGAGATTCCAGCCGATGGCGGCGAGCAGCCCGGACAGGACGACCGGTAGGGTGATGAATTCCTTATGCACCGTCTTGGCGATGGTATCCGCCACGCCGTGGTCCTGGAAGATGAAGAAGGCCACGAAGTTGAACAGCGCGGCCCAGACCACCGCCTGCAGCGGGGTCAGTACCTTGGTCGATACGACGGTGGCGATGGAGTTCGCCGCATCGTGGAAGCCGTTGATATAGTCGAATATCAGGGCGCAGGCGATAATGGCGATCAGCAGGAGCGTCATGGTTCTGATTTGTTCGTATTCGGGATGGCCGGGAGGCCTGTCCTGAAAATCGGAATGGATGTAGAGGGATCATGAGCTCCGGAGGTCTTTCGACCGGTTCCGG
>JASLDA010000170.1 GCA_030151745.1 Chitinophagaceae bacterium
CTAGCGTAAAGCTGCGGCTTGCCGAGTCGGCCTGATCGATAAGCTTATGCTCCCGGCTTACAACTTCGGTGCTGTCGTCGCGAATGAGCGTGAAATGCGAAACATAGTATTTCAGCATATCGACGCTGTAGCGGTTGCCGCTGGCGTTCACATACCGCATCGGCCCCAACTGCAGCGCATCTGCACCCACCACGTTGGTAAAGCTGACCTGCAGCTTTCCCACCTGCACGTCCTGGTCTTTCTTGGAACAGGACGTAACCGTAAAAATCATAGCGCTCAGCGCAGCAAGAATATAAAATCGCTTCATAGTCGCACAAGGCCTGCGAATTTACGGAAACAAACGCATTAAAACACAACAGATACAATCTCTGCTATCAGGCCTTCTCAAGTGCCGTCATGATATCGGCCAGGATATCGTCCCGGTGTTCCAGTCCGACCGAAATGCGGATCAGGCCCGGTGTGATATTCACTGCCAGGCGCTCGGCCTCGCTCAGCTTGGCATGCGTGGTGGATGCCGGGTGGGAGGCGATGCTGCGCGTATCTCCCAGGTTGGCCGTCAGCGACAGCATCTGCAGCCCGTCCAGGAATCGCCGGCCGCTCCCGATGCCGCCCTGCAGCTCAAAACAAACGATCCCGCCCCCGTTGCGCATCTGCCTTTTTGCGATCGCGTGCTGCGGGTGCGAGGGCAGGAAGGGATATTTCAGCCGGTTGATCTTCGGATGCGACTGCAGGGCCTCAGCGATGTAGAGCGCGTTCGAGGCATGCCGCTCCATCCGTACGTCCAGCGTTTCCAGGCTTTTGCTCAACACCCAGCCGTTGAACGGCGAGAGCGCCGGCCCGGAGCTGCGGCAGAACAGGTAGATATCGTGAACCAGGTCTGCCCGGCCCAGGATGCAGCCGCCCAGTACCCGCCCCTGCCCGTCGATCCATTTCGTAGCGCTGTGCGTGACCAGGTGCGCACCGAAGTCGATGGGGCGCTGGCAGACCGGGGTCGCGAAGCAATTGTCGACGTTCAGCAGCAATCCGTGCTCCCGCGCGAGGCTGCCGGCCCATTCCAGGTCTACCAGGTCCAGCCCAGGGTTCGTCGGCGTCTCCAGGAATAACATACGGGTGTTCGGGCGTATGGCCGCGGCCCAGGTCTCCGGCCTGTCCGCGTCGACATAGCTGTATTCGATGCCCCACTTCGGCAGGAACTTCGAGATGATTGTATGTGTGCTGCCGAAGATGCTGCGGCAGGCCAGGAGGTGATCCCCCGCCTTCAGCAGCGCCATGAACGAAGCGAAGATGGCGCTCATGCCGGAGGCCGTGGCGTAGCCGGCTTCCGCGCCCTCGAGCGCGCACATCTTATCGGTGAATTCCTGGACGGAGGGATTGCTGAATCGACTGTAGATATTATCGTCCGATTCGTCGGCAAAGGCCGCGCGCATCTGTTCTGCGTCGTCGAAGCAGAACGAGCTGGTCAGGAAAAGAGGCGTGGCGTGCTCCCCTTCTGCCGTGCGCTGCGTCTGGATGCGCACCGCCTGTGTCTGTGGATGCATGAGCTCGTTGATTGCGGTTAAGGGGCCTGTACCGGCTGCCCGTTGATGACGACCTCCCAGGTAATGGCGCAGCCTGCGCGGCGCAGCGTCTCCGCTACCGAGCAGTATTTTTCGACCGAGAGCTCCGCGGCGTGGAAGGCCTTGGCGGCGTCCAGCGGCCCTTCCAGCTCAAAGCTCATGTGCGCGCTGATCCACAGGGCCGGCAGCGGCCCCTGCTCCCGCTCCCCGCTTATCGTTATGCGGAGGCTGCTGAATTCCTGGCGCTGCTTCTTGAGGATGCTCACCACGTCGATCCCGCTGCAGCCGCCGAGCGAGACCAGCAGGTTCTGCATAGGGCGTACGCCGAAATCCGCTCCGCCGTGGTCGGGCGAGGTATCCATCCTGACCCGGCTGCCCGAACTGTCTGCGGCCTCGAATCCATAGTCTCCCGATACCCGGGTGATCGTTACGCTTTGCTTCATTGAGGGAAGGTAAAAGGTTTGCTTCACTTCGCTCGCTATACGTGCATTCCCCGGGCTTTGCTCCGGGGGAAATTATAGCGCCCCGAGGGGCTTCGCCTCCGTTTGGACGAGCGCAGCAAAATCCGTTTGGACGAGCGCAGCAAAGGAGCATACACTGCGCCCGCAGGAACAGGCGCGCATTGCGAGCGAAGCGAAGCAAGCATATTTTCGCCGCCGAATGCCTGAATATTTTGAGTTGCCCGGGCCTTTCGTCACGGAGCAGGGGAAAAGCCTGCCGGTGAGGATCGCCTATACCACGCATGGCACCCTGAATGCGGCCGGCGACAACGTCGTCTGGATCTGCCATGCGCTGACGGCATCGTCTGATCCCGCGGACTGGTGGCCGGGCCTCGTCGGGCCGGGCTGTGCGATCACTCCCGAAACGCATTTCATCGTCTGCGCGAATATCGCCGGTTCCTGCTACGGCTCCACCGGGCCCCTGGACCCGGATCCCGCCACCGGTACCGCCTGGCTTCGCGACTTCCCGCTGATCACCGTCCGGGACCTGGTGCGGATGCATATCGCGCTGCGCCGGCACCTGGGGATCGGGCGGATCGCCCTGCTTGCCGGCGGGAGCATGGGCGGCTATCAGGCCCTGGAGTGGGCGCTCGCCGAACCGGACCGGATCGGCCGCTTGCTGCTGCTGGCGACTTCCGCAGCCGAGAGCGCATGGGGCATTGCAATCCATACGGCGCAGCGCATGGCCATCGAAGCCGCTCCCGGCTGGGCCGCAAACAGCCTGGACGATACGGAGGCCGGGCTCAGGGCGGCGCGGGCGATAGGCATGCTGAGCTATCGCAACTATGCGCTCTTCGGCGCCCAGCAGGCCGATACGGACATGGAAAAGCTGGAAGGCTTCCGCTCCGATTCCTATATCCGGTACCAGGGCGGGAAGCTGGCGCAGCGCTTCAATGCGTTCAGCTACTGGTCGCTGACGCGGACTATGGACAGCCACAATATCGCTCGCGGCAGGGCACTCGCTACGGGGAAGGTGCTGGCGGAGATCCCGCAGCCGACGCTGGTGATCGGTATCAGCTCCGACATACTCTGCCCTCCCGCCGAACAGGAGCACCTGGCGGCAGGCATCCCCGCCGCCCGCCTCGAGATCATCGACTCTCCCTACGGACACGACGGCTTCCTGGTGGAAGCCGAAAAGATCTCGGCTATCCTCCGGGATTGGTGGGAAGCAGAGTAGCCGGCGGCATCCTCGTCCGGCAGTTCTGCCGGACGAGGATGCCGCCGGGAGCGCAGCTCCCGGCAGAACAGGAACGCTCCTACAGCAGCTCCACGAATCCTCCGGTGCCGTTCACGCGGATCCGCTGCCCGTCCCGGATCAGCCGCGTTGCATTCTCCACCCCGACGACCGCGGGCAAACCGTACTCCCGCGCTATGACGGCCCCGTGAGTCATCAGCCCGCCGACTTCAGTCACCAGGCCCTTTATAGCCACGAACAGGGGTGTCCAGCCGGGATCCGTAAACGTGGTCACCAGCA
This sequence comes from Chitinophagaceae bacterium, assembly GCA_030151745.1. Taxonomy (GTDB): domain Bacteria; phylum Bacteroidota; class Bacteroidia; order Chitinophagales; family Chitinophagaceae; genus UBA1952. Next base: position 3,531 of record JASLDA010000170.1, read on the forward strand.
CGTCTCCCTCATCCAGGTCCGCATCCTCCATGCTCGTGACGACTCGCGCGCGACCTTCTACTATACCAGAGGATACCGGCAGCCCTGCAAGCGCCCCGGCGGGAAGATCCTTACGCCTGTAAGCGCCGTTGAGGACCTCGCCTTCGGAGGTGATGACCCGCGGCGGGCGCAGCCTTTCAAACAGGCGGAACGCGGCCCGCCGCTCCTCGATCAGGGCGCGATCCGGCCTCCGCGTACGCACGAGCTCGCGGAGCTCTTCGAAGCCGAGATAGAAAATATCTCCCGCCTCATGGATGAGGCCGGCTTCCTCCAGGCGCCGGGCCTCATCCAGCAAGGCCTGCTTATAGATGTAGTAGCGGCTGACGATGCCGTATTTGGGATACTCCCGGTAGCCGGCGAAATTCCGGATGAGGCTGATCTTTTCCGCCGCTTCGCGGGCCTTACTTTCCCCTTCCGGCAGCTGCCGGAGCCGCCCGAGCAGCTCGGCTTCCTTTTTCTCGGCTTCCTGTCGTCCCTGTATCGATCGCCGCAGGCTTTCCCCCGGCTCGAAGCTCCTGACATTGTTGAGAAGCGCGGGGGTAAGCGCCGCAGGTCGCTCGCTCCATCGCGGGCGCGAGATGTCGATCTCACCGGCGCCCCGCATCCCGTATCTTTCGAGAAAGGCACATACCGCACCATATGCCTCCTCGCCTCCCTCGAACTGCTCCAGCCCTTCCGGGAAGTTCTCCGGCGCCTGCTGCAGGTAGGCGACGAGCTCGGGATAAGGCCGTATCGCATCGGCGACATCCATCAGGGCCAGGCCCATTTCGGAGGTGATATTGCCGGGCGCGGACAGCGACAGCGTGTCGGCGACGGCGGTCTCGCCCAGCCATTCCTCCATCTTCTCATTGATCCAGGATGCCGCGTTCATGCCCGTCATTATGGCACCGAAGCTCTGCGGGTCGCTCAGACCCGCTCTCAAGGCGCCGAGATCCTCCAGGATAAAGTCGAGAAGCTCCGGTCCCGATTTCGGCCGGATGGCCTGCTTCAGCGCCGCTACTGCGTTCTCGCTGCGCCTTATAAGCTCCGCAACGATGCCGGGGTCGTTATCCACACGGGCGTTGTAGTTCGCCGGCGCCCCGGCCTGGACGGGACCCGGCGCAGGTTCGGCGGGACCGATAAGATCGCCGCGCTCCAGCAGGGTCTTCAGCGCGTCCCTGGTGAGCGGGTCGGACTTTCCCAGGACGTTGACGATCATATCCCGCCTTGCCGCCGAGGCCAGGTCTGCAGCGATATCGACGAAGATGCGCCCGCCTGCGGAATACATGGGCCGGCCCGACGTCAGCTGCCATATG
>JASLDA010000172.1 GCA_030151745.1 Chitinophagaceae bacterium
TCCCGCGCAGGTTTTGCCTGCCCGGCTTAATATATTTAAGTGTGGCTAACCTGAAACTTCCAGCTTCCTTTTACATGCGTTCCGACGTTGCGGGCATTGCCAGGGACCTGCTGGGGAAGGTGCTCGTCAGCGAGACGGGAGGCGAGCGCACGGCCGGCATCATCGTGGAGACGGAGGCTTATGCAGGCCCCGAGGATCGCGCCTGCCATGCGTACCTGCGGCGCAATACCAGGCGTACCGCGCCGATGTTCCTCGAGGGCGGCGTCGCTTATGTCTACCTCATTTACGGTATCTACCATTTGTTCAATATCGTCACGCATGGGGCGGGCGAGCCTTACGCCGTGCTGGTGCGGGCCGTGGAGCCCCTGGAGGGCATCGCGGTCATGCTCCGCCGCCGCAGCATGGAAGCCCTGAAGCCCGCCCTGACGGCCGGCCCGGGCGTCCTGACGATTGCCATGGGCATTACGACGGAGCTGACCGGCCACAGTCTCCAGGGCCCCGAGCTTTGGATCGAAGACCGGGGCATACATGTGCCGGATGCCGGTATTCTCAGCGGCACCCGCGTAGGCGTCGCCTATGCGAAGGAAGACGCCTACCTGCCATACCGGTTTTCCATCCGCGGCAATCCATATGTAAGCAAAGGGAAAGGGCTCGATATGCCTAGTTAGGGCGGCTGATGTTTGGTCAAGGTGTCACCTCCAATGGAGGTGACACCTTGACCAAACATCAATAAAAAGGCCTGCATCGCTGCAGGCCTTTTGAGATTCTGAGATAGTCTGTCCTTAAAACTTGGGGCAAGAGAAATTGTAGGACGGATCCTGCGCGTGGCGGATGATCTTGCCGTTGAAGGTCAGGGTCAGCTCGTAAGCACCCTGGCCATTGGTAGCCGGCGTAAAGCTGGAGGTATTGACGTCGTAGGAGATGCCCAGGGTCATCTTGGTCCATTCGATGCCTACGTAAGGGCAGATGCCGTCGCCGTAGCGGTACCAGCCGCCGAGGTAGAGAACGGTGTTCTCGCGGAACTCGTCGTGGCCGGGGTTGAGGATGAAGCCTGCAGCGGCGCCGAGCTGTACTTCGGTAGCGGCGGCCTGTGTCTGGTACAGCGCGGAAGCGTAGAGCACCATGTTTTCGTTCAGGTCGAAGGAGCCGCCGAGGTAAGCGCTGACGCGGCTGTGGATGGTGTTGCTGCCGGACTGGAAGGTTTCCTGCGGTGTGGTCAGGTGATACCAGGAACCTCCGATATAGGCGGTAGCGTGCTCACTGACGCGACCGGAGTACATCAGGCCGAGGTTGAAGTCGGGATAGGTAAGGTCCTTGTTCTGGAAGTTTTCGCCGGTGGCGTAGATCGTATAGCCGCTGGCCGGGTCGAACATGTCGGCGAAGCGCAGCTTGGAGAAATCGATGCTCTTTTGCACCAGGACGCCCTGCACGCCGATGGAGATCGTATGTTGCTTGTACAGGCCGAACGCCTTGTGGTAGGCGGCGGACAGACCGACTTGGATATTTTGAAGTGAACCGGTGCCTGACTTGTCGTATACGCCGACGAGGCCGATGCCGAGAGCGTCCCCTTCAGGCAGGCGTCCCTTCATAGTAGCCATATCGTACGAAAGTACGCCGGTAGTATAGGGGGTACCGTTTACGGAGGCCCATTGTGTGCGGTAATTGGCTGCTACCCGGAGATCGCCGCGCACGAGGCCCGTAAGAGCCGGGTTAAGCGTAAGCGGCGAAGCGAAATATTGCGTCTGGTGAATATCCTGGGCCTGCACCTGCACCGCATGCATCGACAACAAGGCAACTCCGAGGCCAAGTAAGACTTTCTTCATCTGCGGGGATTGTTTATAAAAAGAGGTTGTTAAGATTTCGAATAGCCAAAGTAGTTCTTATTCTCTAACTACACAAGACAGCCGGGAGATAATTTTTCGTTGGGTGTCAATGGTCTTTTCTTTAAGCCTGCCGTTTGCTGCCGTAGGCCAGATCGCCGGCATCGCCCAGGCCGGGGACGATATAGCCCCGGGCCGTCAGCTCATCGTCGACATCGCCCGCCCAGATCCGGACGTTGGGATGGCGGCGGCGTACCTGTTCCAGTCCTTCGGTACAGGCTATTGCCGTAACAAGGTGAGTGACTGCAGGTTGCCCGTTCTCGAGCAGCCCGTCGATGGCCAGATTCAGGGACGCCCCCGTCGCGAGCATGGTATCTGCAATAATTAATATGCGTCCGTCGAGGTCCGGGCTGGTCAGGTATTCCTGCTCGATTTCAAAGCTGCCGTCCCGGTTATGCTTCCGGTAGGCCGCCACAAAGGCGGCATCGGCCCGGTCGAAGTAATTCAGCAGGCCTTGCTGGAGCGGGATCCCGGCACGTAATATGGTGGCGATCACCGGTTGCTGCTCCGGCTCGGCGCCAATCGCCGTCCCCATAGAGGTCATAACCTCTATTTCTGAATAGGAGAGGGTCTTGGAGATTTCATAGGCTGCTACTTCCCCGATCCGTTCCAGGTTCCGCCGGAACCGCAAGCGGTCCGCCTGCACCAGGCTATCCCGGATCTCGCGCATCCAGACCCGGAGGATCGAATTTGTTGCGCTTAGGTTGGTGAGCATGAATTAGTCAATTAGTCAATTAGTCAATTGGCGGGAATTGTTTATGTTTTGAAGGGGTGGCAAGCCGGGGCGGTTGTTTGGTTTAGTTCATTCCGGCCGCGGTGATCTCGCGAATGCTGCCGCCTTCTATACGGACGACGCGGGCGGGATACTTCTGGATCAGCGTATAATCGTGGGTGGCCATGATCACCGAGGTCTGGTAGTCGCGGCAGATGCTGAACAGGAGCTGCATGATTTCGTCCGCGGTATCGGGGTCGAGGTTGCCCGTGGGCTCATCCGCCAGGATCAGCTTCGGGTTGTTGAGCAGGGCCCGGGCGATATCGACGCGCTGCTGCTCGCCGCCGATCATTTCATACGGCATCTTGAAGCCCTTGCTTTTCAGTCCCTCCTTGCTAAGCACATTGTCGATCTTCTCCTTGATCAGGTTCTTGTCCGTCCAGCCCGTCGCTTTCAGCACGAACTCCAGGTTGTCGTTCACATTCCGGTCGGTGAGCAGGCGAAAGTCCTGGAAGATAATACCCAGGTTACGGCGCAGCTGCGGCACATTCTGCCATTTGAGCTTCTTGAGATCTGTCCCCGCTACATGGCCGTCGCCTTCTTTGAGGTATATATCGCCGTAGAGCGTTTTCAGCAGGCTGCTCTTGCCGGAGCCGGTCTTGCCGATCAGGTAGATAAAATCCCCTTTCATCACCTCGAGATTGACATTGCTGAGGATCAGGCTTTTGCCCTGGTAAATCTGTGCGCCGCGAAGGGCTACGGTAGGGGTCATCGGCAGTAACGCAGTTTAAGTGTTGGATTTAGGAGACCGCCGGCGCAGGCGGTACGACCTTACAAAGATAGCTGGCTGCCAGCTTCAAAGACGAAGCCCCGGCCATGGCCGGGGCTTCGGGTCGGATCCTGAATGTGCAGGCTTAGTAAACTACCAGCTTCTTGGTTTCAGTAGCGCCGTTGGTTACCACCTTGACCAGGTACATGCCCTTGACGGAGATAGCCGAAGCCGGGATCTCGATCTTGGTTGTAGCGGCCGCACGGTTTACGTTGGTGCTGAAGACCAGCTTGCCGGTAACGTCCGTAACGCTGATTTCAGCATTGCTGTTGTCGCCGCCGTTGATGCTGATCGTCGCCGCGCCGGAGGTCGGGTTCGGTGTGACGTCCATGCCGAGAGACACGATAACGCCGCGTACCACGCCCAGCGGAGCATTGGAGATGCTCAGGCGGTCCATGTAGAAGTGGTTGCCTGTGCCCTTGGCCACACCCGTCCAGGTGCCATAATCGGTGCCGGGGCGGAAGCGGAAGCGGAAGAACACCTTATCGCCGAGGAATATGGTAGGAATATTGATGCTTTTCTCCTTCCAGTTGCCCTTGAAGCCGGGGACGAACGGAGTCTCAACCAGGGAGTTGTTGCCCAGGTTGGCGCCGGAAATCTTGGTGACGATAGACCAGTTCTGACCGCAGTTCGTGGACGCCGCGATTTCGAGGGTGTCCGTCATCTGGGAAGGACGGTTGGTGCGGAAGGCGCCGGCGCTGAAAAAGCTCAGGTTGCAGATGGATCCGAAGCTGTTCAGGTTGAAGGCGCGGGTGTACAGATCGGCGTAGCTGCCGCCGGGGGAGGTTGTGGCGTTGCCGATGGTGATGGTGCGGGTATCGAAGTTGCGGAAGCGGACAGATGTATTGTCGAACAGACCTGCGCCGTTGAAGATTTCCCAGCGGTTATCCGGCAGGTTGTAGTAGTTGAAGATCGGGTACATGTCCAGATCGCCGCCGGGGTTGAACTCCTGGAAGTAGCCGTTCGGGTCGATCGCGTTCGGATCGGCCGCGTATACGGAGTTGCTGCTGGTGAGCGTGTTCGACCCGGTTCCGGTGCCTACTGCTGTGAGGCTTGCGGTCACCCAGCCCGGAGTGCTGAACTTGACGTTGACGGTACCGGTATTGCTGGTGGTAGCGGGATCAGCACCGTTGGAGAATGTCCAGTCCGCGGAGCTCAGCGTATCGTTGTAGCTGCGGTTGGTAAAGCTCACCGAAGAGTTGCCGTCGGCGCAGGTGAACGGACGGTTCACGCTGAACAGCGCCGTGGGTGCGATATCGACGCGGGGGATGGGTACGTCGTTGACGAGATCCCACACGCCCGTTTCAAGCAGGTTCTTGGCGCTCACCAGGTTGGAGCGGAAGCCTACGTCGCTGCGGAGCGCGGCGCGCATCCGGGCCACCTGGCCGCGGGTGAACATCTGGCTGTTGCAATCGGAGTAGTCCATGATGTTCTGCGAATTGGTCGTATCGGGATAGTCGATACGCAGGATCTGCTTCACCTCGAAGCGAAGATCCGTGTTGCTTACGGCAGTGCGGGCAGCGGAGTCGATGTACAGCGTACCGCCGGCGTAGATGCTCGTATCGTTCGTCTTCAGGCGGAACGACCTGTGGCCGCCGGCTGTATCGACGACGAATTTGTACGGAGTATTCGGCGCCAGCTTGACACCCACGAAGCTGTAGGTCAGCTTGGCTCCGGGGAATACGTTCTGGAGGTTGGACGAGGTGGCGACAAGCGTAGTGCCGGTGCCGTCGTACAGCTTCATGCGGGTATTGCCGCCCTTGGTCGCAGCAGTGTCCACGAATACGGAAATCTCCTGGAGAATAGCCATGCGGTTGCTGGTCGTGAAGCTCTGACCCAGCATGGACTTGAGGCTGTCGTTAAAAAGCCGGGAGCTGAGATAATGCGTCGTATCCAGGTTCCCTGCAAGCAGATACGGAACGGTTTGCCCCGTCATCTTCCGATAGGACGTAGTGTCGTAGTCGCGATAGTAGCCCGTTGCGCAAAGCGTATCATACAGCTTGGCGGTGCCGCAGCTGAAGTGGCCTATCGTCGGGGGGGTATCGTCGACTTCGTCATCGCCGCAGGAGCCTTTTTCCACTTCAGCGCCGTTGCTGTTCCAGGGGTGATAAAGGAACAGGTAGTGGCCTACTTCGTGAGACAGCGTGCTGCTGATGGTGTTGGTAGCCTGGTCAACCCGGCTGATCACACCCTGGGAGTACGGGTTGTCGGAATAAGAGGTCGGGAACGTGGCATAAGCGAGTACGATACCCTGGCTTGCGCCGCGGCCGATCTTGTATTCCAGGTAGATATTCAGGTACTTGGAGGGATCCCAGGGATCGATCTTAGCAGATTCGTCGCCGCCGTTGGTCTGATAGCTATAGGTACGCACGACGCCCCGGGTCGGCTTGCCGTTGGGATCCTTGGACGCCAGGTGGAAGCTGATGTGCGCGTTGCCGATATACGGTACGAAGGGCGCGATGATGCCGCTCAGATTGACAGCCTGCCTGTTGTAGTACAGGTTCATCTGGGCGATCGCAGCGTCGATCTGCGCATCCGTGATGTTGTTGGACGCGAGGGCCGCATCGGCGGCGGCATAGTCATAAATGACGTGAACCACTACCGGGATGTGAAACTGGGTGATATCCTCATCCCAGGTAATGGGATCGTCCGCAGTAGTCTTCGCATAAGCGCTATTGACGCGGCCGTACATAGCCTTGTCAATGGCTTCTTTAAGGCGGGCTTCCTGCTCAGCGATCCCCGGGAAACGCAGCTTTTGCTCCCGGTACAGTTCGTCCGTGGCACAGACTTTTGTCTGCGCATTCACAGTGAGTGCTGAAGCAAGTACCCCCAAGGTGAGGATAGCTTTTTTCATCGTCATAAATTATTATTGTTGAAGTATATGCTAAAAGGGCACCAAAGATAAGCCTTACGCCTATACAATTCAGGCGCTTGACCGCATGAAACCAATGTTTGACCGTCGAGACGATTTTTCCCGGCACGGCGAGCTGCCGTTCCTGCATGTTGATGCAAGCGCCGGAGGAATTCCATATGAACTGTGAAAATTTTTTTCGACAATCGAAAAGGAACACTTTAATACTGCTACTTTACTGATTGTCAGCAATTAATATGCCGTTATTTTGCATTCTGAGCTCTGTTGCCCGCAAAATCCCGGACCGTCGCCGCAGATTCGGGGCATCTACCCCGGAAACCCGGGCGGGCAGGCCGGAGCCGGAACATCGGCGGCTTGCGAACAGGATGGCATATCCATCTAATATATACTGCGCGGCTGCGAATCGAAGGCCGAGCGCTGCATAGGGTTCCGGGGCTGGACGATGTGTGTTGGGATATATTTATATGAGCCGGTAGCGTTCCAGGGCCGCCGTCAGGCCGTCGCGGAACGTCGCGCCTATGAGCAGCGACTTCGAGCCGGTACGCACTGAGTGCCCGTCGATTTCCTGTACGTAGCTGAGGTTCACGATATGGCTCTTGTGAATGCGCACGAATTCCGGCAGCCCGGCCAGCCGCTCTTCCAATGCCTTCATGGTGGAATGGATGACCAGCTTGCCCCCCGTGGTATGAAACGCCAGGTAGTCGCGCAGGCCTTCGATAAAAAGCACGGACGCCAGGTCGATGCGTACGAGCCGCCCTTCGCTTTTCACGAACAGGATATTCAGGCCTGCCTGGGGAGCTTCGGGAAGCGGCGCCGGGACCTGCGCGGTGCCGGTCGCCTGCAGCTTGTTGACGGCCCGCAGGAAGCGCTCGAAGCGAATCGGCTTCAACAAGTAGTCGAGCACGCCCTGCTCGTATCCCTCCAGGGCATATTCGCTGTAAGCGGTCGTGATAATGACGGGCGGCGGGTTCCGGATGCTCTGCAGGAAGGACAGGCCGTTGATCTGCGGCATGTCTATATCGAGCAGCAGCAGGTCCACCGGCGACCGGCCCAGTACCTGCAGGGCCTCGATCGCGTTGGGAACGCTGCCGGCCAGCTCCAGCTGAGGGAGCATGCCTACATAGCTTTCCAGGATATCGCGGGCAATCGGTTCGTCATCGACGATGAGGACGCGCTGTTGCATGGGCGTTCAGATTTATCTCGATCAGGATTGAATATACATTGTCGCTTTGCTGCTGCTCGATCGTGTACCGGCCGGCATAAAGGATGTTCAGGCGTTTGCGGAGAATATTCAGGCCCAGGCCGCGGCCCTCGGCGGCGGGCGCCGCCGGGATCTCAAAGTGGTTGGATGCACGTATCAGTATCCTGCCTTTCTCGATACGGAAGCAGAAATCGAGGGATACCGGCTTGTGTATCAGCCGCGCCCCGTGCTTGAAGCTGTTTTCCAGCACCGGCATCCAGAGAAGCGGCGGGATTAGATAATCCTGATCCGCCATCAGGTCCAGGTGCAGCTGGGCATTGTCGGGGAGGCGCAGCGACTCTATTTCCACGTAGGCTTCGATAGCTGCGCGCTCCCTGGAAAACGCGATCGCTTCGATATCCGTCTCGTACAGCAGGTAACGCAGCAGGGCGGAGAGCTTCAGGACAAGCTCGGGAGCCGCGTCGGACTTCAGGTAGACCAGGCCGTAAATATTGTTGAGCGTATTGAACAGGAAATGGGGATTCAGCTGGTTTCTCAGGAAGGCAAGCTCCGTTTTCAGGCGCAGGGCTTCGGATTCACGCAGGGCCCGCTGCTGCCGCACGTAGTCGTTGGCGTACCAGGCCAGAGTAAACGCGCCGGCCCAGAATATATCGGAAAACGCGAATTCCCCCGCCTCGCCGAGCAGGCTTGCGAAGTTCCATTCCCGGCTGACAGGTATCATCGCAAACCCGACATGGTGCAGGTGCTCCACGCGGATGTAGGGTACCGCGAGCTTCATGACTGCAGCGGTGCCCAGGCCGGTCAGGAAGCAGAGCAGCAGGACGGCCGGCACATACAGCAGCACGCGTTGGCGCGCCAGCAGCCTGGGCACCAGCACCAGGTTGTTCGTGTACATCAGCGCGCACTGCAGCACAAGCATGGCGGCCATTACCTGGAGGTACTTGCCGGATGATTTGAGGCCGTAGTGAAAGGCCGCATCGTTGCCGGAATTGTACGCGTCGGCGATATAGAGGAGGATGAGCCAGAACCAGAGGTTCCGAGCGACGCGCCCGAAAAACATCCTGCGCAGTCGGAGTATCCGGGCTCTCTGTTTCATGGCTGCAAAAAAGCTAAAATTCGCCTGATCCGGATGTCGCTTTCGACAAACCCGGCATTCGCTTCGACAAATCCGGTTCCTGCGTCTTGTCGAACGGATAATGCGATTTGTCGAAAACATTCCCGGTACCCCGCTGCGCCTTCAGTTCTTCGCTTCGAAATCAAAGCCAAACCAAACCTCGATGAAAACACGTTCTATCCTCGTCCTGCTGATGCTCGTCCTCGGGTTCCGCCTGCATGCCCAGCTGCCGGCTGCCTACGCATCCCGGCTGCAGTACACGCTGGACAGTCTGTGCGCCAAGTATAAGATAAAAGGAGCTTCGGCGTCCGTATATGTCCCCGGCTACGGCAGCTGGGAGGGCGTCTACGGAGATTCATACAATGGTGTCCCCATGCGCCCGGATATGGTATTGCCGCTGAACAGCAATACCAAGACCTATGTCGCTACCGCCATGCTCCGGCTGCAGGAGGCCGGCCGTCTTTCCCTGGACGACAGCATCGGGACATGGATCCAGGGCGCGACGAACATCGACGGGGCAATTACGATCCGCGAGATGCTCAATCATACGAGCGGGCTGTACAGCTATACGGATACGGCCGCGTTCTGGGACAGCCTGGAGCTGGACTACGGCAGGATCTGGAAGCCGGAGGAAATGCTGCAGTTTGTATCGACCCCGCTTTTTGCGCCGGGAACTAACTGGTCGTACAGCAATACCAATTACCTGCTTGCCGGGATGATCATAGCGAAGGTGAGCGGCAAGCCCGTCGACCGGGTGCTGCGGGATCTCATCATCGACCCGCAGGGGCTTGCTAATACCTGGTACTACCCGGAGGAGAGCCCCTCGGCCACGATCCCGCATTTCTGGTTTGACTTCCCCAACGGGGAGGTGGACGGCGCCGGCTTCGGTTATACGCCGCAGGGATTCTACAGCGCCGCGGGCTCAGCCGGCGCGCTGTTTGCCACGGCTAAGGATAATGCCTTGTTCTGGCATAAGCTGGAAACCGGGCAGATCCTTAATTCCACATCCATGACGCAATGGCGTCAGACGATTGCGCTGAGCAGCAATATCAGCTATGGGCTGGGAATGTTCCGGTACCGGAATTTCAACGGCAGGGTCGTATATACGCATGGCGGGACCGGCGCAGGTGCGATCAACGAGAACCTGGTCGATTCCGCGAGCGGGGTTTCCATCAGCCTGCTGACCAACCAGGAGCGCGCGGATAACGACCTGCTGTTCAACATCGTCGTCAAGGCGCTGCACAAGCTGACCCTGACGCCGCCGGCAACGGCCGTAGCGCAAGTCGGAAAGACCGGCGGATGGGCGGTCTTTCCGGTGCCGGCTTCCCGCGAGCTGTATGTTGCCGGGCTCGACCTCGTGCAGGTCTCCTACCGGCTGCGCGACCTCAGCGGGCGTATCATCCGCGAGGGCCGCGGCGACCGGAGCGTGCAGCTCGGCGATCTCGCCGGCGGAAGCTACCTGCTGGAGCTGCGGAACGAACAGGGATCGCTGGGAATGCGGCGTTTCGAAGTCGCCCGCTAACGGGCGGCGGCCAAGTCGGGAAGAATGGCGTGTTCGCCCCGCCCCGAAGGCACGATCTGCTAG
>JASLDA010000190.1 GCA_030151745.1 Chitinophagaceae bacterium
AAAAGAATTTCGTAGCGATGACCAGTGGCACGGTCACGAGCAGACCGATCACAAGCGCGATCATGCCGAGCAGGGAAAGCCCCAGGCTAAGCAGCGTCCATAGAATGATATACCCGAAATTGCACCAGCCGGTTTTCCAGCTCAGGCGCAGGGTTTCGCTCATGCTCAGCTTGCGCGTCAGCAGCAGGAAGTCCAGGCTGAACGTGAAGACGCCGTAGGCGATACCGAAAATCAACGCGAGCAGAGCCACGACGATCATACCCGTGCCTGCGAAAAGGGTGCTGCCGAGGTCCCCGGGCCGGAGGCTGAAGCCCAGAAAGAACATGATAAGGAACAGCGGTACAATCACGGCTATGGCTATGCCCAGCTTTATCAGCGAGCCGATCAGCAGGCGGGACAGCTGCGGGGTCCAGGCAAAAAAATCGGAAAAGCTGATCTCCCGGCCCCCTTCGGCCGCGGCGGCAGCCGTGTAGATCGAGACCGGCAGCACGAAGCTGAACAGCGAGCAGGCCAGGTTCAGCATCGGGAGCATCGCCACGATGCAGTACGCGATGCAGAAGAGCAGCGTGAAGCCTGCGAACATCCAGATATTGGCCCTGACGGCCTGCCAGGCGCGCGACAGGGAGCCTCCAACGGACTCGGGCTGCGCCGATTCGGAATAAAATGTCTCCATATCGTGTGATTGCGATCAAAGATAATGGTCGCATGCAGCCTGACGGTAGTCAGAATCCGGAAACGCGCAGCCTCCATGTCCTTCGGGGCGCAGCCTGCTCCCGCAGACCTTCGAAGATATGCTCGCCGGCTTCAGCCGCCAGCCGGGACGCGGCGGAAAGCTTCGTCTCGTCCAGCCGGGCGACTTCGTCTATGACGAAACCCTCGCGGTTGAAGAAGGCCTCAGCCTCCGCTTCCGACCTGAACATATGCTCGTACACACGATGCGCGCGGAAGAAGTCGGCTAATTTGTCGTCTCCCTCGGCCTGCTGCTCGTACAGCGGATTCCGGATGTAGATATCGGCCGTGATCCAGCAGCCTCCGCGAAGCTCCAGCTCGCCGCGGATATTCCGGCAGAGCAGGGCCTTTTCCTCATTGTCAAGATACATCAGCAGCCCTTCGTTGACGATAGTTACCGGGCCTTCGCCGAAGCGCTGCATCACGCCGTAAAAGGCGGCCGGATCCAGCGCATTGAGGGCCAGCAACTCCAGCCTGCTGCCGTTGCCTGGCGTCACTTCCTTCATGAGCTCCTCCACCAGCCCGGCCTTTTGAGCGATCAGCTCCGGCAGGTCTGTATCGATATAGTGAATGCCCGGCTTGCGCAGCAGATCGAGGCCGCGGAAATTGAAGCCTGAGGAAAGCTCCAGGATATTGCTCAATGGTTGGGAATCGATCAGCGAGTTGATGCTGTGGTAACGGCTTTCAAAATGTAGCACCCGCCCCCAGAACAAGGCTTTGTCCGCCATCAGGTCCAGACGATTCCTGGCGTCCCGGCTCACCAGCGCAGCCGCCTGCGCGGCGAAAGGTATGTCGGTTTGCGCCTTAAGCTCCAGCAATGCCAGCGCTGAAGGACTGATGGCGCTGAAGTCCCGGGAGGCCTGTACGTGGTCCATGAGTACGGATTAAACTATAGCCGCCAAAAGCTTCATGCCGCGAACCCGGTGTACCACAAGGGAGTTCAGATCGAATGATCATCTTTGCCGTATGCTCCGATACTTCATTGCGCTGCTGATATGCCTGCTCGCCGTAAACCAGGCCCCGGCCCAGACGGCGGCCCCGTTCTGTATCGGTGAAACGCTGCGGATCCACTCCGATACGCTCGGCGAAGACCGCGTGATCAACTTGTACCTGCCGCCGGATTACCGGGCTTCCGACACGACACGCTATCATGTGATCTACCTTCTCGACGGTTCGGCAGACGAGGACTTCGTACACATTGCAGGGCTGGTCCAGTTCTACACGTTCCCCTGGATACAGCGCCTGCCCCCTACCGTCGTAGTGGGTATCGCAAATATTGACCGGCGGCGGGATTTCAGCTTCCCGACCCGGAACAAGGCGCAGCAGGCAGCCTATCCCACGACCGGCCATTCGGGACCTTTCATCGGCTTTATCGAAAAGGAGCTGATCCCGTACATAGAGACGCACTACCGCTGCTCTGCGGACCGGACGATCATCGGGCAGTCGCTGGGCGGGCTGCTGGCAAGCGAGCTGCTCCTGCGCAAGCCGCAACTCTTCAATCGCTACCTGGTAATCAGCCCTTCGCTCTGGTGGGATGGCGGGAGCCTGCTCAACAGGCGCTTCGGGCCGCTCAGCCGGAAAACACGGCTGTACCTGGCGGTAGGAAAAGAGGGCCTGGTGCCCGGAAGCCGGACCGAGACCATGGAAGGCGACGTAAAGGCCTTTGCCGAAAAGCTGCGGCAGCTCCACGATCCCATGCTGCAGGTCTCTTTCGATTTTCTCCCGGACGAGGATCACGCCGGCATCGGCCACCAGGCGGTCATGAACGGCTTCCGCAAGCTTTTTCCACGCAGCGGCCGGCATTGAGCCGGGCCGCGCTCGCATACCCCCCGGCCTGTTCCGGGCCGGCGCCTCCTCCTTGCCCAGGGGAGCTTTTTTACGGTTCTGCCCCTATAATTCCCCCGGGCAGACAGACACAATCCCCCGTTCCGTGGGATTACGCGCAGTTCTGTGATGCAGAGCTTTGGTGCTGCATGCAGGTAGGGTGATACGCTCCCTTCCGCAGCAGATCATCCCGACCCCTGAAACCCATCACCATGCGCGGAAACTATACCATCCTGCTTTCCCTCGCCCTGTTCCTTTTCCTAAGGCCGGCAGCCGCCCAAACGACGGGCTATACAATTCGCGGCAGCCTGAGCGCCCCGGAAAACCACGGAACCGACGGCATCACCATAAGCCTGATGAGGTATCCCGACAGCAATCTCGTCAAGCTGGAATACCCGGATGCGCAAGGCCGCTTTCTCTTCGAGCAGACAGCTGCAGGCAATTATTTCATACATATCCAGGGCGCCAGGCTCAGCCCCTATTCCGGCCCGGTCTTCGCCCTCGACCACGATGATCTGGACCTGCCCCCGGTCACGCTGAGCCCGCTCAGCGCGACGCTCCGGGAAGCCGTCGTGACAAGCGCCCAGCCCCTGATCCAGCGCGATTTCGACAAGACGGTGGTGAATGTCGGTGCCAGTATCCAGGCCGCCGGCAATACGGCCTTCGATGTGCTCCGGCAGGCACCTGGCATCAGCATCGATCAGAACGACAACATCAGCATGCGCGGCCGGCAGGGAGTGATGGTCATGATAGACGGCAAGCGCATCTTCATGAGCGGAACGGAGCTGGCGAATCTGCTGCGCGGCACTTCCGCCGGAGCCGTCGACCGGATCGAGCTCATCACCAATCCCTCCGCCAGATACGATGCGCAGGGCAGCGGGATCATCCATATCCGGCTGAAAAAGGACAACCGCAGCGGCAGCAACGGCTCGGTCAACGGCTCGTTCGGACAAGGCCGCTACCCCAAGGCCGCGGCTGGCTTCAGCCTGAATCACCGCAATAAGAAATACAACGTCTTCGGCTCCTACAACTACAACAACCGCGGCGACTTCAACGATCTGCAGCTCGAGCGCAGCTTCTACCAGCAGGAGGTCTTCTCCGGCGCCTACGAGCAAACCAACTTGTTCAAATACAATAACAACAGCCATAATCTCAGGGTCGGCGCAGACTACAATATCTCCGCGAAAACCGTTGCCGGCATTACCCTGGGCGGCCTCATGTACGGCAGCGAAAGGACGAACGAGAACGTATCGCGGGTATACGATGCGCAGCGTGTTTACAGCTCCTCCTTCCTGACCTCCGGCAATAACAACATCGGGCGAAAAAACGGGTTCTTAAATCTCAACCTCAGGCAGCAGCTGGACACCAGCGGAAGCGAACTGAGCCTGGACCTGGACTATGCGGGCTACGGCAGCAAGGATCAGCAGGACTATGCCACCCGCTATATCGACACCAACGGCGCGGCCACGCGCGATCCCTACCTGCTTCACGGCGACCTGCTCGGCTCGCTGAACATCTACTCGGTCAAAGCCGACTATACACGGCCCCTGAAAAACAAAATGCGCCTGGAAGCCGGCGTCAAAAGCAGCCTGGTGTCAGCCGATAACGACCTGCAGTTCCGGGACCGCAGCAAGGGCGGCAATGTGCTCGACACGACAAAGAGCAATCACTTCCTCTATGACGAGAACATCAATGCCGCCTACGCAAATCTGAACGGCAGCTCCGGGAAACTGGACTGGCAGGCCGGCCTGCGCATGGAGAACACCAATGCCCGGGGCCGACAGCTGACCGACGGCAAGGATTTCAACCGCAACTATACCCAGCTCTTCCCTAGCATGGCCCTGAATTATCACCTGCAGCCGAAGCACGACCTTGGCCTATCCGTAAGCC
Source organism: Chitinophagaceae bacterium (assembly GCA_030151745.1). Classification (GTDB taxonomy): domain Bacteria; phylum Bacteroidota; class Bacteroidia; order Chitinophagales; family Chitinophagaceae; genus UBA1952. The sequence continues at coordinate 4,444 of JASLDA010000190.1, forward strand.
GGCGCATCAACCGCCCGACCTACAACCAGCTGAACCCCTTCAAGTACTTCCTGGATCCCAGCACGTACAACACGGGCAATCCGTATCTCAATCCGGAGCTTTCCCTGAATATGGAGCTGAGCTACACATATAACCAGCGCTTTATCGCGCAGCTTAGCTTTACCCGCACCACGCAAAATATGATCACGGTCCTGGTGCCCGTACCGGACCAGGAGAAAGTGATCATCCAGACCGATCTGAACGTCGGCAGCCTGGAATACTACGCCGCGACCGTCACGATTCCGCTCAAGGCCGGCAAATGGCTGAGCAGCGCCAATACGTTCAACATCTACTATTCCCTGTACCGGGGCGAGGCTGCCAATACCGTGCTGCGCAACGGGCGCCTGACCTTCGATTTCAACTCGGTAAATACCCTTACCCTCGGGAAGGGATATACCGCGGAGCTGAATCTCAAGTACCAGTCGCCGGTGGCCTACGGCTTCATAACCCAGGAAAGCTTCGGATTTGTCTCGGCAGGTATCCAGAAACAATTCTGGGACCGCCGGGCCAACCTGAAGCTCAGCATCTCGGATATTTTCCGGACCAGCACGATCCATGCCAACACCGAGGTAACGGGCTACAAGGATTTCTTCTACCAGCAGTTCGATACCCGTTATGCCACTCTCAGCTTCAGCTATCGTTTCGGCAAGGCGCAGGCCGCGCCGGGCCGGCGCCGCACAGGCGGCGTCGACGATGAGAAGCGGCGGGCCAATTAAGCCTCCATCCGCTATTTCTTCTTCCCGCTCCGGCCGTTCTTCTTGTCGATGATCGCGCCGGCGCCCGTACCTGCGGCGGCTCCGATCACTCCTCCTATTACCGCGCCGGCACCCCGGTTGCGGCCGTTGATGATAGCCCCGGCCGCCGCGCCGGTGCCGGCTCCGATCAGCGCCCCCTTGGCCTTGGCGCTCCAACCCTTCCGGTGCTCTTGGGGCACATCGCTGCTCACTGCCGGGGCTTGGGCCGCCGACTGACTGTAAGCGCTATGCGAATGGCTGCGGCCCCGTGCCGACGACGATGCGGAGGCTGCAACAGCGGCCTTACGCTCCTTCCCCGCTTCCTCCGCAGCCCGGATGGAATCTGTCCGCGCCTGGTCCCGCGCTGCCAGCACTGCATTCATCGAATCGACGACATGCCGCCGCGCTATCTCCTGGTTCATCGAGTCAAGGCTGTGCTGCTGCGCCTGCAGGGCCGCTTCTTTCTCGCGTAATTCGCTGTTGCCGCAGGATGCAAAAGAGAGCAGCCCTGCAAAAAGGACCGCAGATATAACCGGTTTCATAATTCTTCTTTTAATACTTGTTACAAATGTGGGGGCCGGGATTTCCGGTCTAAGATACCAGATCGGTTAAAAGATCAGGCCGCAAGCCTGATAATTGCTGACTCCCAGCCGCTTATGCCTTTTCCATGATTCCGTCCGCAGGCTTTCGCTCATCCCGGATGGCCCCGATGCGAGCTACCAGGAGACTGATAACGAGACCGAAAACGGCGATTACGGCATAGGAGTACCGGAGGCTGGAGAGCTCGGCGATATACCCTATGAGCGGCGGCCCCATCAGGAAGCCGAAATAGGAGATCCCCGAGGTAAACGCAAGCGCTCTGCCGGCCGGAAGCTTTGAAAGCCGGCCGGCCAGGCTGTAGACGGAAGGCACCATCACGCTGACGCCCATGCCCACCATCATAAAGCCGGGAATACAGGTATAGATTCTGGGAACCAGCACCGACAAACCGAGCCCGCAGCTGATCAGCAGGCCGCAGACCTGCATCACGCGCTGCCGCCCGTAGTGCTGGATCAGCCGGTCCCCGACAAAGCGCCCGCCGGCCATCATAAGCATGAACGACGCGTACCCCAACGGTACGAGGGCCGGAGCCGCCTTGATCACATCCTTGAAATACACTCCCGACCAGTCGAACATCGCGCCTTCCGCCGCCATGCTGCAGAAGCCGATAACGCCGAGCTGCAGCAGGATCGCATCCGGGCGCAGCATCATCTTGCGCTCCGCCTGCCGGCCGGCGCCACCGCCCCGGACCAGCCGGCGATACAGGGACTGATTGATCACGATGGCGATCCCTGCGCCGATCCAGAGATGCAGGTAGGTCGGCACATGCAGGGCGCCCATGGCAAGGCCGAGCAGGGCGCCCGCCACTCCCGCTGCGCTCCAGGCACCGTGGAAGAACGTCATGATAGGCCGGTCATATTGCTGCTCGGCCAGCACGCCCTGAGTATTCACGGCGATATTGCTCATATTGCCGCATATTCCGAAAACGAACAGGCAGAGCATCAGTTGCCAGAAGTTGGACGCGAGCCCGATATTCGTCAGCTGAACGGCATAGGCCAGCCCCATGATCCGCAACATCCGGTGACTGCCGAAGCGGGTGGCCAGGCGCCCGGAGAACGGCATGGTCAGCATCTGCCCCAGGGGCAGGGCCAGGAGTACGGTTCCCAGCTGCGCGTCGCTGAGCCGGAGCTCGGCCTTGATCTGAGGAATACGGCTGGCCCAGGTCGCGAAGCAGATTCCCTGAGCGAAATAGAATGCTGTCACCGCCAGGCGCATCCGGCGCCGCTCCCCGATTTCCGTGCCCATGCCGCAAAGGTCCGTAAGCTCGTAGCTCCGGCAAAACCGGCGGCGAAATAGGGAGATCTTCCTGCCGGATTATTCCGAAGGGCCGGCAGCCTCGGACCGGGAATGGTCGCAGCCGGGATAATACGCGAGTTCCCGGCTGCGATAGATATAGGAGCAGGCCCTGGGCCCCGCAGCCGGCATGACCACCCGGCGGTCCGTCTTATCCTCAATACGCACCGGCACCGGGCAGATGCGCTCAACCCCGGAACGAAACAGCTGGAACTCCCTTTCCGAGCTAAATACGAAACCGTTGCGGTCGCGGCAAAGCAGGATATAATAGCCGCTGCTGGGATAGTCTCCCGCCGTGCAGCTGATGACCAGGCTGTCCCGGTGGCCGAGCCGGGCGGCGAGCAATACCGCGGTCCTGGTGCGGCCGAGGGGGATGACGAACTCGTAGCTTCGCCGCAGCCAGGGATTTGCCTCGCTGGAAACGAGCAGTGCGATCGTGCTGTCGGTCGTATAGCTGTGCCAGAGGCGAAGGGTATCTCCCAGGAGGGGAAGCGGCAACCTTGATTCAACGCTCAGCCCCTGCAGACCCTGGGCCGGCAGGGGAAAAGGCCGGCCCAGTCCGAGAGAGGCCAGCAGCAAAAGATAAGAACGCAACATAAAACAGGTTTATAGCCGGGCCGGAATGGCGCCGTCCTGCAACTTACAGCCCGCCCATCCGCGACGAAGCCCTTATCTGACGAACAGGCCGATTGCGGGTACGAACGGACGTCGGGGAACGGAGCCCTACATATTTATTCTTTGGAAACAAATCCCCGCATTCCATCATTACCTGGAAATCAGCACACAGCGTTTCGCGCCGGTCATGCCCTGTTTTTCTTAAACGCTAAAGCTTTGTAAAAGGCTGCCGGCCCGGTTTCCAAGCGGCACAGAATTTTCCGGTGAGGCTATGAACCAAGACTGAATGTTATGAAGCTTCATCGTCTCTGCATTGCAATTGCAGCAGCATTCCTTTCCACCGCAACCGTCCGGGCACAACCGGGAATTATGGGCGGATTCAACACCAGCACTTACAAATACCAGGTGAACAACAATACCTCCGGCAGGTCTGCGCTTGTAGGTTTCAACGCCGGCTTGTTCTATCGCGGCTCGCTGGCTTCCCATGTCATTATCGAGCCCAGCCTGCTTTTCACCCGGAAAGGCGCACGCAACAACAACACGCCGTTCCCTGTCGATTATACCAAAAACAGGCTTGACTATATACAGCTCAATGTGCCGTTCATGTATCGCGGCTGGGTAAGCCGCCATGCCGATTTCACCCTCGGCGGCGGGCCGTATGCGGCCGTGCTGGCACATGCAGACGTACGCACGCAGTACCGGACCGGCGACCGGACTCTGGACGACTACAGCATCGGCACCAACAGCTCCGACGACTTCAAGCCGATGGACGCGGGTCTGCGCTTCGGGGCCGGCTTCCGCTACGACCAGGTAAACGTATCCATGGCATATGACCTCGGGCTGGCCGATATCGCTCCGCAGGCAAATACCGCTATCCGCAATCGGAGCTTCAGCGTGAACATGGGCTTCATGCTTTGGTAGAGCCTGCTGCGGCCCTGCCTTATGCCGGACGGCCGGGAGTAAGGCAGGGTCGTTCCCCGCAGGGCTTCTTCCCCGGCTTTGCCGGCCGTTACAGGAGCAAATCGATAAATCGAATTGAAGCTACATGCAAAATACATTGATCATCAATCAACGCAATACAAGTCGTTTCTTCCAACTGCTGGTTAACCGATTATTAAAGACACTTCAACTTTAAGTGAGATGCACGACCTTGGCGGCTTTAAATCCGCTAAAGGATGTCAACATCGCCCAGCGTAAGTGCCGCGAACAACCGCAAATCTCATCCGCTTCCCATGAGCGCGCATTCCCTGCGCCGCTTTGTGCTCGGCATCGTGGATGGGCTTCAGAAGGCGGCATATCCGCAACGGATCTGGAGTTCGCGGGAAGACGGCATCGTCATGGTCGAGGAAATACTGCTGGAAGCCCGCGCCTGCGGCTTTGAAACGAAGGAAGGTATAGAGGAATTATGCCGGGCCGTGATCCAGCTTCAGCTCAAGCTCCCGTTTCCCAAACAGGTATGCCAGGCCCTGTCCCGACCGGGTCTGAACGAGATCCAACGCGTCGAAAGCCTGCATCTGGCGCATATGGAAAATCACCGGGATGCGGCGCTTGCCGCACTGCCGGCACTCTCGCGCAATTGACGGCGAATCCGGTCAGTTGCCGTAGCCGGCAGCAAGACTATCGGACCAGGCTATCAGGCGCTGCTGCTCAGCCTTGCTCAACCGCGCTCCGGAATGCATCAGGGTATATGACGAAAGCGGCATATCGCCCTCCTCCACTTCCTTATGGATCTCCTGCAGCTTATGCAGCTGCTTCTTAGCGCTGTATTCGCCGAAGGCGCTGAAATTAAGCTCCCGCTTGCCTTCGTCGACGTGACGGGCCAGCCACCAGGCTACCGGCTGCACATTCATGTACCAGGGATAAACCGTGTTGTTGCTGTGGCAGTCGTAACAGGCCTTCTTTAAGATGCCCTGCACATCGGCCGGCACCTCCGTTACGCGCGTGATATCGTTAGCAGCCACACCGGCCTGTACATTCCGTTCCGGACGGAAGATCTGGATGAATACCAGAGCTCCCAAAATAACGAGTCCGATTTTTCCGCCTTTGGTCATGAAGTGAAAATGATGCTCAAAAATAAGGGCCGCAGGCAACGGCATCCGAACCGCCTCAATCTAAAATCTACATTCTTAAATCTACGATAAAAAAGGGCATCCCGGCTGGAATCCAGCCGGGATGCGGGCTTCGGGGAAAGCCACCCCTTTTTCGGGGAGAGCTTCTTAGTGGATAACGAGCTTATGATTCGTCGTCTGGCTGCCGATGCGCACGCTGAGCATATA
>JASLDA010000225.1 GCA_030151745.1 Chitinophagaceae bacterium
TCGTCCTGCCCTTCCAGCTCCCGCGTAGTCTCCAGCAGATCGTCTATGATGCGGCCGCTGAGCTCGCCATAGGGGTAATGCTCCGCATATTTCTTCACATCGAAATACACCGACCCGTTCACCTCATAGGCGTAGCCCTTTTCCATGATATCCTGGATCATGGAGATCTGCTCGATGATATGCCCGGTCGCCGTCGGCTCGATGGCGGGGTCCAGGTTGTTGAACAGGCGCATGCCCCAATGGTACAAGTTCGTGTACTTATGCACGAGCTCCATAGGCTCGAGCTGCTCCAGCTTCGCTTTCTCGCTCACCTTGTCCTGCGCCTCCCGGCCCTCCTCCTCGAAGTGGCCCGCATCCGTGATATTGCGCACATAGCGCACCCGGTAGCCCAGGTGCAGCAGGTAACGGTACACGATATCGAAGGTGATATACGGCCGCGCATGCCCCAGGTGACTTTCCCCGCTGACGGTCGGACCACAGACGTACAGCCCGGCGTAGCCCGGCGTCAGCGGTTCAAAGACTTCTTTTTCGCGGGTAAGAGAATTGTAAAGCTGCAGCTTTCCTGAAGTTTCAGCGGTCACGATGTACGGGTATGAGTTTAAAGCTGCAAAAATACGGGCTATTGCGCCCCGGCCCCGGGGCCCGGCCTTACATAGGCTTTATCCCGATATAGCTACTTGCCCAGCCGGTAGCTCGCTACGATGGGGTAATGGTCGGAAAGCTGCGTCGGGATGGTCTTATAGCCCTTCAGCTCCAGCGCCCCCGGCTCGTAAAAAACATAGTCTATGCGCAGCGTGGGAAAGATCCGGTTATAGGTCCGGCCCAGCCCCCAGCCTTTTTCGACGAATGCGTCTTTCAGGTTCCGGCGCATGGTCGCATACGTGTACGACCCCGGCAAATCGTTGAAATCGCCGCAGAGGATCACCGGGTGCGGGCTCCCCGCTATAAGCTTGGAAGCGCTGTCCGCCTGGATCGCCCGCTTTACGTAGGCTTCCCCGAAACGCCGCATATAAGGCATCGACTCGCCCATTTCCAGGTCGCGGTCGCGGTCCCGGACTTCCTCCAGGTAAGTCTTTTCCCCGTCGCTCAGCAGGAAGGACTGCAGGTGGGTAAAGAAGATGCGCAGCTGCTGCCCGTCCTGCAGCGCGATGTCGTACTGCATCAGCTGCACGTCGTCCTGCCCGTCCTTGCGTGTGTGAAGGGGATGGACCTGGTAGTTCCGGATGGGATAGCGACTGAAAATGGCCGTTCCCAGGTACACCTTCGTGCCGAGCGTATTGTCGTACTTAAAGCGGTATTCCTTGTAGCCTCCCTGGCGCATCAGCTCGGTGGCGTAGGGCTTCAGGGCATTGCTGTGCATGGTGTAGAACTCCGTCAGGCAAAGCACGTCCGGGTTCTCGCTGCGGATCAAGTCCATGATCTGATCGTCCGTGGTCCGGTTGACCGGCTTATCGAAAATGCCCATGCCGTGCACGTTCCAGCTGAGGATCTTGAGGCGGTCCGGGCCGGCGCTGAAGTCCTGGCGGGCCCGGAGATGCAGCCCGAATACGGCGGGAATGAGCCGGAAGGCGCAGAGCAGCGCCAGGAGCGGGATCCAGGCCCGGCGCTTGCGGCCGGCGAACAGGAGCCAGCAAAGCAGGAAGACGGCGTTGACCAGGATGGCGATGGGGCTGGTGAGGCTTGCCAGCGCCAGGTACTTGACCTTCACCGGGCTGATGAAGGAGGCCCCGACGCAGGCGAGCAGCCACAACGCGGCCACGACGGTGACGAAGGTGGCCACCGTGCCGATGAAGCGTCTGAAGATGCCGTGTTTCACCTGTTGCTGCTTGTGCGCAATAATAAGCCGGGATTCAGGATTCAGCGTGCCACCGGCGCATGAATTCCGGGCCGCCGCACCTGCAGCAGCTCATAAAAGCCTCCCGAGCTGTCTATTACCCGGAATTTCAGCTGCGAGGCGTAGCGCCGCCGGAACTCGGGGAGCATCGACGTTATTATCAGCGCGCTGTCCGGCAAGGCAGCCTGCTGTTCCGGGCTCCGGTATTCCCGCCAGGGGATGCCGAATATCTCGAGATAATGCGGCAGCTCCTGCCTGTAGGCGATCGCGGCATATACCGGCAGGCCCGAGGCTGCGCGCGCCGACAAGGCGTTCCGCACCGCCTGCAGCGGGTTGAACCGGTGCAGGTAATATGCGTTTTCGATACTGCTTATTTCCACCCCGTCCCGGATGCTCTGCTCTATCTGCCGGTTGCGGCGGGCCAGCTCGAAAGGGAACTGGATCGCCAGAATCGCCGCCAGCAAAACCGGGACGGCCGCGGCGGCCGGCTTCCCGGAGGCGCGGACGATCCCGGCGGCCGCGATCGCCAGTCCGGCGACGATATAGGGGAGCAGCATGATGAAGGTCCGCTGCGGGGCGGCGTCGAGCCGGATAAAGGGCATCAGGTAGGAGCAAAGGCAGACGGCGATGCAGAACGCGACCGCCCTCCGGTCGGCCGGCGCGCGCCGCAGGAAGGCGCTTGCCAGCACCCCGGCCGCAACAAGCCCCAGCACCCAGAGATGCCCGCCGATAAGCTGCCGCAGCACGGACAGGAAGGTATCCCGAAAAAAGGTGGCGGGCGCTACCGTCTTGGTACCGACCCAGGGATTGTGCAGGATCTGCTGCATGATGGGCAGGTAAGCGAGCCCGGCCAGCATCAGCCCGCAGATCCAGGCGCCGCAGGCATAATAAGCCCGCTGCCGCCTCAGGTCGGAGCTGCGCAGGTCGCTGCTGAAGCAGAGGATGGCGGCGGCGATCCAGCCGATGCCCAGGTACAGCCCGGCCGGGTGCGCGTAGAACAGGATGAAGGCCCAGAGCGCCTGCAGCCAGAGCCGCCCCGCCCCGCCCCGCTCCAGGTAGCCCAGGAAGCCGAACAGCTGCAGGGTGCCGGTCATGATCAGCAGGCCGTAGGCCCGGCCCTGCAGGGCGTAGTTGTAGTAGGGCAGCGAGGTAAGCAGCAGCGCAAGGCCGAAGGCGGCAACCGCAGGCCCCTTCCGGCGCAGCAGGCCGAAGAAGAGCGTCAGGCAGGTGACCACCGCGTAAACGAAGGACGGTATCCTCAGGAGCCAAGGCCTCAGCAGGAGCCAGGCCGGCTCCGGGTCCCCCAGGATCCTTATCCAGGCATTCTGAACCAGATTGAAAAAAACGTGGTTGTTCGTCTCGTGGTAGTCCGTGACCGTCTGCAGCGGCGGCACCCGCTGGAAATACAGAAAGGAGTACAGCTCATCGTTCCATAGCTCCAGGAGCATCGGCTTCCTGAAGAAGAACAGGAGGCCGTAGCCCAGCAGGGCACCAAGCAACATACGCCAATGAAACTTCAGGCGTACCGGTGTATTCAGCCAATTCACAAAGCGCATGGCGTTCCCAGCACCAATCTAAAACTGAAATCTACGATCTGAAATCTAAAATCCTACTCCTGGGCTTCCTTGCTGGCCTTCATCAGGATTTCCCGTTCTTCGGGCGTTATGCTGTCATAGCCGCGTTGGTTGATCTTGTCCAGGATCTCGTCGACGCGGCTCTGCGTGATCTCGCGTTCGGCCTGCTTGAGGGCCTGCTGCTGCTGGATCCGCCGCTGCTGGCTCCGGGTCTTGCGCAGGCGCTGCTCCTCCGGGTTGAACGCCCTGCTGAGGCTGCCCTGAATGCGGTACATCCAATCGCCGGGATGGGAGCCGCGCTGCAGCAGGCGGACGGTGAGATAGCCGGCCAATGCGCCGCCGGCACAGTGCGCGAACAGGGGCAGCAGGCTCCCGCAGCGGAACAGGCAGAGGATCAGGAAGATCACGGCCGGCACCAGCAGCGGAATGCTCAGGTTCTCGCCCAGGAAGAAGCGGTAGCGGGGCGCGAGCGTGACGGATGCGACGGCCAGGGCCAGCACCCCGGAGCGCGCACCCATCAGGCGGAAGGGCATAGGAGCGATGCCGGGAATCAGCTGGGCGCCGAGGCAGAAAAGCCCGCCCAGCAGCAGCCCATAAATGAAGATGGGGATAACCTGGCGGTAGCCGACCAGGCTCTGCACGACGCTGCCGAAGGTATAAAGCCAGATGGCGTTGCTGACCCATTCCCAGAAGCCGTCATGCGGCAGGCC
>JASLDA010000265.1 GCA_030151745.1 Chitinophagaceae bacterium
AACATCAAACATAGAACACGTCTCCGGGATGGATTGCAAAACAAAGCGGCGCATTCCTTTCAGAATGCACCGCCCAAATTTATCGATGAGATTCCGTTCGATAAGCCCTCTGCTGCATAAGCGGCCGGTTCAGCCAACAGCTATCCAGCCAATGCCTATCCCAGCTTGATCAGATCCTCTGTCCCGCGGTCATAAAACTGGTATTCCGTCAACGGCGTTCCCGCATCTTCTTCCACTTTGATCTTGGCTTTGAACTGCGTATTCCATTTCTGGATCAGCGATTTGCCGAGGATGCCGGTGGCTTTTTTCGTGAGATAGGCCGCCAGGATCGGGTTCACATGGATCGTCATGTCGCGGTGGCCCTGGTTGATCAGGTAGTTCACGTCCTTCTCGATATCGTCGGCCAGCATGATGCTCGGACCGATCTTGCCGGTTCCCTTGCAGGTCGGGCAGACCTCGGCGGTCGTGATATTGATCTCCGGGCGGAGGCGCTGCCGGGTGATCTGCATAAGCCCGAACTTGCTCAGCGGCAGGATGGTATGCCGTGCCCGGTCCGAGGCCATCGCTTCTTCCATCGCGTCGTGAACCCGCTTCCGGTGGTCGGGGTTCTTCATGTCGATGAGGTCGCAGACGATGATCCCGCCCAGGTCGCGGAGCCGCATCTGCCGGGCGATCTCGCTGACCGCTTCCAGATTCGTGGCCAAAGCGTTCAGCTCCTGGTCCTTTTCGCCGCTGCGGGTGCCGGAGTTCACGTCGATCACGTGCGCGGCTTCCGTATGCTCGATGATGAGATACGCGCCGGAGGCCATGTTCACGGTCTTGCCGAAGGAAGCCTTGACCTGCTTCGTAATGTTGTAGGTATCGAAGATGGGCTGGCTGGCAGTGTGCAGCTGGACGATTTCCTGCTGCTCCGGCATGATCCGGCTGATGTAGTCCTTTGCCTCCTGCATCATGGCCTTATCGTCCACCACGATCTTCTGGAACGAGTCGTTCAGCAGGTCGCGGAGGATGGACGTGGTCTTGTCCTGCTCGCCGAGTATCTTCTGCGGCGCCTTGGCGCTTTTCAGGTTGGCCTGGGTCTGTTTCCAGCTATCCACGAGGCTGAGGATATCGGCATGGAGCTCGGCCGTGTTCTTGCCTTCCGCCGCCGTCCGGACGATGATGCCGAAGTTCTTGGGCTTGATGCTTTCCACGATCCGCTGCAGGCGCTTCCGCTCCTCGGCGGAGTGGATCTTGCGGCTGACGGCCACGACATCGTTGAAAGGGGTCAGCACCAGGAAGCGGCCCGGCAGGGATATCTCGCAGCTCAGGCGCGGGCCTTTGGAAGAGATCGGCTCCTTCAGGATCTGCACCAGGATCTCCGGCTTGTTCTGCACGATCTCGGAGATCTTGCCGCCTTTCGGAATATCCGGCTCGGTCTTGAACCTGGCAAAGTCTTCCCCCCAGGACGGCGTTCCTTTTATGGATTCCGAGGTGAACTTCAGCAGGGAGCGGAAGTAAGGGGAAAGGTCGGTATAATGGAGGAAGGCATCTTTTTCGAAGCCCACGTCCACGAAAACGGCGTTGAGTCCGGGCATGGTCTTGCGGACCTTGCCGAGATACAGATCGCCGACGGAAAACTGGTCTGTCCCGCGCTCGTAGTGGAGTTCGACCAGCTTTTTATCTTCAAGGAGCGCTATTTCGACACCATCTCCCTTGGAGGAGTTGATGATCAGTTCTTTATTCATGGCTACCGTCTGTTTGCAGCCGCCCGGCAATTACGCGCCGGCTTATTCAGGCACACTCCGGATCATATGGTGTCGCAGAAGCTTTGCCTGCCGGATGCGGCTCCGTATCGGAGCGCCATCGTTATGCACACGAATTGCGTATGCGGATGGTCAACTGCAAACTGCAAATTGCTTACTGCAAACTCTCCTGAAACCGGGCAGCTATGAAGAATGGATTGGAATGGGCCTGTGGGAGACGCATGGCCGTCGGGCCTTGGGTTTTCAATAATTCGCGAATCGGGATGCAGGATTTCTGTGAGATTACCTGTTGCGAATTATAAATAGCTCGCTGAAGTATCCGGCATAGCAGCGCCGGAACCACCATTCGCGAAGTATCGGTCCGTTCACCGGAAATATGGCCTGCAAAGCCTGATAGGTGATCGTCACCGGTATCAGATTGCTGGCCGGACAGCTGCCGTGGATTGCAGCATCCGGAGGCTGGCATATGCAGCGTTACGGGAAACCCTTGATTACAGGATACAAAGAATCCATCCTGCCGGGGTGGCTACCGGCAGGATGGAAGATCCTTTATCTGCAGATCAGCATTGCGGCCTGCGCAGGCAGATCGTACCCTTACTTCTTCTTATGACGGTTCTTACGAAGGCGCTTCTTGCGCTTGTGAGTAGCAATCTTATGACGTTTACGCTTCTTACCGCAGGGCATACTATTTGTTTTTTTGAGTTACTTAAAAGAGTTGATATACGTTTCTATGTCCTTCGTAAAGTCCGGGTTGTTCACGATTCCTTCGAGCTTTCGGAGGGTCGAGATGGCCTGGGCCTTATTTCCGCTTCCTTTGTACGCATCGGCCAGGAAGTAGAGCGCCTCCCGGTTCTGCGGTTCCAGTTCCAGCACCTTTTCCAGCCTCGGGATCGCCTTGCTGAACTGCCCGCTCTGGATGGAGAGCCGGCCGAGCATCAGGTTCGCCGCGATATGGTTGGGATCCTTGGCCACCATTTCACGGAGTATGCCTACCCCGCTCATGGGTGCTCCTGTGCCTTCGATATACGCCGATGCAAGAGCCAGCTTCGTGGTATCGTTGTCCGGGTTCAGCTCAAGGGCTTCGCTCAGACTCTGTACCGCTCCCTGTGCCTCCCAGGCCTGCATGGGCGCCGTGGTGGCTTCATGCATAAGGTCCAGGAAGAATTGGCCGGCAAAGTTGAGCTTTTTTTCCGAACGTTCCAAATGTGCCGCTTTGGCCCGGGCCCAGGCGGCCATGGGAAATTGTTTGTGCTCCAGCCAGATCCCTGCCTGCTTCTCGTAAAGGGGGGCCATTGCCGCGGAATCGCCGCTTGCCGCGATCTGCTTGTCGATGGCTGCAAGCTCATCGATGGCATGGTGCGCCAGCTGGGCCAGGCTGCCTTGCCGGATCGAGTCCAGGGAGGCCACGACCAGCTCCGGCATAGCGCCGCCGCGGCCTGCGCCGGGCTCCTGGTGCCCGGCGCCGGCCATGCCTTTTGCAGCCCCGGGGGGAGGTGTGGTAGGCACAAACCAATACAGTGCCCCCGTAAGCACAAGGGCGCTGAGTAAAGCGATGTAATGGGAAGTTCGCAAGGCGGACACGGATTGCGCCGCGAAGGTAGGCATTCCTTGGTGCCCGGGCGCTGAAGCTGCTGCGGTATCCCCGGCCGGGAATACGCAGTTTCCTGATAATGAATATGCTCCCGGAGCCGGATCGGCATGCGACGGCCTCTCGGATCATGAAGACCGAGATGAGCCTGGCTAAGCCTCCCGGGAGCGGAGGCCTCTATCGGCAGGAGCTTCCGCTCAGCCTATAGCGGAATGCTCCATTTCTACAGGGTCGGCACTTTCCTTCAGGTCGTGCTCGGAATTTTTCACGGCGAGCATAAACTCACGCGCAGGCTTGAAGGCCGGGATGAAATGTTCCGGAATCTGTACGGATACGCCTTTCTTGATGTTGCGGCCGATCTTGGCAGCACGCTTTTTCAATATAAAGGAACCGAAGCCGCGTACATATACGGGCTCACCTTCGATCAGGCTGCTCTTGACTTCCTTGAAAAAGGTTTCCAGGGCGACAAGAATGTCCACTTTCGGAATGCCGGTCTTCTCGGCGATGCTGCTGACGACATCTGCTTTTCTCATAGGGGTGGTATGTTCGTTATAGGGTAATGAATAGGGGAGCCTTCTGCAGGACTGGTGAGCCTGTGCATTGAAGACCAAGACAAACTTAGTACAAAAGAAAAACGAATTATACTCTTTGGTAAAAAATTATTTTTTTTAACGTGACATACTTCCTTAGTTCCGAATCGGCCTTCTGCTGATTTCCACCGGTCGCTTTTCCGATCCGCAGCGTAAAACCTCCGGCGCGTCTTGCGCAATGCTGCGGGCTACCTTTGCACCCAATCATGGAGCGATCATCTTATCCCGCAGCCCCGGAGCGTATAGATAAACCTTCAACTAAGGGCCGCAGGGCCGTCGCGCGCTGGCTCCTGCTCGGTGTAGCCATGCTGATCGTGCAGATCCTGCTCGGCGGCGTTACGCGGCTGACAGGCTCCGGGCTCAGCATCACCGAATGGAAGCCGATCCTGGGCGCCGTGCCGCCGCTCAGCGAGGCGGCCTGGCTGGACGCTTTTCATAAGTATCAGGGCATTGCACAATTCAAGAAGCTCAACTCCGACTTCAGCCTGGGGGATTTCAAAGGCATTTATTTCTGGGAATGGGCGCACCGTGAATGGGCCCGGCTGACTGCGGTGGTCTTCGTTATCGGCTTCGTCTACTTTATTATCAGGCGCTATTTCGACAAAAGCCTGATCCTGCCTTTTGTCGTTCTGTTCGTGCTGGGTGGGCTGCAGGGAGCCATCGGGTGGATCATGGTGCAGAGCGGCCTGAACGATACCGACCTGTATGTGAGCCATATCCGGCTCGCGGTGCATTTCATGGCCGCGTTGGTTCTCCTATGCTATACGCTGTGGTTCGCGCTGACGCTGCTGGTAGCGCCCGGGGAGCGGCTGAAGGCGCCGAAGCTCCAGGGCTTCACGTTGATAACCATTGGACTGTTGAGCCTTCAACTGATTTACGGAGCTTTCATGGCCGGGCTTAAGGCGGCGCCCGTCGCACCCACCTGGCCCACCATCAACGGCATCTGGATCCCGGAGCAGATCCATTCCTACGGAGGACGTATCTACCAGGGGATCTCGGCCTATACCTCGCACCCGGTTGCGGTGCAGTTCATACACCGCTGCCTGGCTTACCTCCTTTGTATCGTCATCGTTCTGTGGACCTTGTCCGCGCGCAGGGAGGCGAAACGCTCGGGAAGCCCGCGCCTGCGCCGCTGGTATCCCTGGCCGCTGATCCTGGTCGGGCTGCAGCTTGTGCTCGGCATCCTCACCGTCCTGCACGGCGCTGCGCCCGTCACATCGCGCTTCGGCGTCTTCGAAGCCCTGGCTCAGGCCCACCAGCTCGTGGCCATGTGCCTGCTGGTGAGCCTCGTCGCCAACCTCTACCTGTTAAGGCGTTGCCCGGTGGAATATGTTTGATGTTTAATGTGTAATATTTGATGGACTGTCCCGGGAATGAGGCCGATATGTTAAATGTTTAATAGTTAATGGTTGATGGGCTCGTCCCGACGTGAAGCAAGATATG
>JASLDA010000276.1 GCA_030151745.1 Chitinophagaceae bacterium
GCGACGCGATGGTGGCCTACCTGCTGGCCAACCCGCCCTTCCCCTACCAGTACAAGTGGTTTACGAGCAACGATATCTTCGAGACCCTACTGATCGACGTGGAAATGTCGCCCTGCATGCCTACGACGCGGATCCTGCTCGGCATCAACAGCACCCAGCTCTGGATGGACCGCGTACTGATGGGCCTGGAGAAGAATACGGTCACCGGCTCCCCCGTCCCGCTGAAAGTGGACAAGGAGCCCGGGCGCCAATGGGCATCCTGGCGGAAGCGCTACCGCATCTGGGAAGCCAACCGGAAGATCTTCATCTACCCCGAGAACTGGATCGAGCCGGAGCTCCGCGACGACAAGACACCCCTGTTCCTCGAACTGGAGAAGTTCCTGAAGCAGAACGAGGTGACCAAGGAGAACGTGGAGCTCGCGTACTCGACCTACCTGGAGCGCCTGGACGAGCTGGCGCACCTTGAAATCGTCGGCCTGTACCGCGAGACGAAGCAGACCAACTACTCCGTCTTCATGTACAACCCCGGCGTGATCGAGCGCGATGTGGTTCACGTCTTCGGCCGGACCCCTGCCCATCCGCATATCTATTACTACCGGAAGCGGATCGGCGACGAGTGGACTGCGTGGACGAAGATGGATGTCCAGATCGACGGCGATCACTTCATCCCGGTGCTGTGGCGGGGCCGCCTGCGCCTGTACTGGCTGAGCTTCATGAAGGAGCAGCTCGCCGATGCCGGCAACAAGATGCGTTCCGGCAAGCAGGACTATGTCACGCCGCCCTCTACCCGCTACAAGATCAACCTGGCCTGGACCGAGCTGAAGAACGGCAACTGGACGGCGAAGCAGCTGAGCAAAGCTTCGCTCTACAGCATGAACATCGAAGAAGAGGACCTGCTCGGCTGGGACCACCTGTGGTTCTACCATAACCGCGGCTGGAGCAATAGGGAAGTGCGCGCCTGGTACCCGGCGGGGACCCTGGACCGGCAGCTCCGGGAGCGCTTCTACTTCTACAATACCCTGGATGCGGCGGGCAACCTGGTATTCGAGGTGCAGGAGAAAATAGTGCGGAATTCCTGCCCTTCGCTCGACGGGCGCCTGTATGCCGGCACGAACGGCCTGGTGCCGCTTTCCAAGACAAACGGCGACAACGATATCCCGGCCCGCCTCCGGCTCATCGACAGCCTGGACAAATACAATGATGTATTCCGCTCTGGAACGGGCTCCTTCCAGGTTACCTTCAACGACGTGAAGGCTTCCGGCGAGATCCGGTCTTTTGCCACCCTTCACCAACCCTTCAACGGGAGCGGCGTCAAGGATTCCAACAGCCTGGAGGCCCAGGGCTACAGGGGCTGGTTCACAGACTACCGGTACCTCCCCGACCCGGACAACAAGCCGAAAACCAACAGCGGCTACTTCCACTTCCCGAACAACGTGAAGCTGCTGGACCGTGCCCCGGATACGGATCTGGGCTCGACACCCAAGGGCAAATACCTCGTATTCCCCCGCGATGTGCCCAAGGGATACAGCAATCCCGCTTCGATGATCCGCATGCCGTTCTTCTTCTATAAGGACAACGACAACTCGTTTTTCGTCGAGGAAGTCCATGTATCTACCGGCCAGAACCAGACCTCGCTCAGCATCCTGGGGCTGGACGATTCGAAGTTCAGCTTCCTGCCGACGGCGGGTGTGCAGCTGGGCAACGGCGGAACCCTGCTCCAGAGCTCCTTCAGCTTCGGCGGAGACATCCTGCCTGTCAGCGTCGATCCCGGGTACCGGATCTATTACCGCTTCCATAACTTCTTCCACAACCGCGTTTACGATTTCCGGCAGAAGCTGTTCGAAAGCGGGATCGACGGCCTGCTGGACCGGAGCTATATCGACACCCTGAACCTGCCTGCCAACGATACCATCAAATTTGCAGGCACCTATCAACCCACGTCGGCGGTGATGAAGACGGACGCTTCCGGGCGGGACGTCTACCCGGCCAACAATGTCGACTTCTCGTACGATTCGGCATTCTCGCAGTACAACTGGGAGATCTTCTTCCATATCCCGCTGCTCATCGCAAACAAGCTGAGCCTGAACCAACAGTTCGACGACGCCCGGAAATGGTATCACTACATCTTCAACCCGACGGTCGCCAACAACCTCAGCGTGCCGACGACCATCCTCGACTTCTGGAACTTCACCCCGTTCTACCAGCGCGCGCTCAATGTCCCCACGATCTACCAGATCATGCAGGACGCCAACCTGAGCGCCGCCGTGCAGCGCTGGGCGAACGACCCATTCAAGCCGCACCTCGTAGCCCGGACCCGCATTACGGCCTACATGAAGACGACGGTGATGAAGTACCTGGACAACCTCATCGCCTGGGGCGATGCCCTGTTCCGGACCGACAGCCGCGAGGATATCGTCGAGGCGACGCTGCTGTACGTGCTTGCGGCGCAGCTGCTGGGCCGCAGGCCGAAACAGATCCCGCCCCGGGCCGTCGCCGCAGTACAGACCTATGCATCCCTGCAGGCAACGAACTCCTGGAACGATTTCAGCAATGCGATGGTGAAGATCGAGAGCTACATGCTGACCTCGGGCACAACGCCTGCTGCCGGTATGAGCCAGAAAGCGGCGAACACGGCGCAGATGTATTTCTTCTGCATCCCGCCGAACAGCAAGCTGAACGGGTATTGGGACATCGTCGCCGACCGCCTTTTCAAGATCCGCAACTGCCAGAACATCGACGGCGTCACCCGCGACCTGGCGCTGTACGATCCCCCGATCGATCCGGCGCTGCTGGTGAAGGCCGCTGCCGCAGGCATCTCGGCGACGGACGCCGTGGCCGCTGCAAACGCGCCGCTGCCGGTGTACCGCTTCCAGGTGCTGGCGCAGAAGGCCACCGAGATCGCGGGCGAGGTGAAAGCCCTGGGCAGCCAGCTGCTCTCCGCGCTCGAGAAGAAGGATGCCGAGAAGCTCGCGCTGCTGCGCAGCAGCCAGGAGATCCGCGTGCTGGATGCCGTGACCGAGCTCAAGGAAAAGAGCATCGAGGAAGCCGCCGGGCAGATCAATGCGCTCGATCAGCAACGTAAGATGGTGACGCAGCGCAGGGATCACTATCAGCGCCTCATAGAAAACGGGTTGAACGTCGAAGAACAACTTCAGCTGGAAAGCCTTCAGGAGAGCATTCCTCTTTATATCAGCCAAGGCGTAACCCAGGCACTCGCAAGCACGCTGTTTGCAATTCCTGAATTCCATCTGGGCCCTTTCCTGGCCGGCCTCCGTGCGGGAGGGCAGAATCTCGGCCACCTGACTAATGCGGCGGCTTCTATCGTAGGGATTCTCACGAATGTAAACTCGGCCAAAGGAAGTATGGCTGCAACCAAGGGCGGATACCTGCGCCGTGCCGAAGAGTGGGCATTCCAGGTGAAGGCTGCAGACACCGAGCTGCTCCAGCTCGACAAGCAGGTGATCTCCGCGCAGATCCGCATGGCAATCGCCGAGACGGACCTGAAGAACCATAAGCTCCAGCGCCAGAACGCCCTGGACATGGACGAGGCGATGCGCGGCAAGTACACCAACGAGGAGCTCTACGACTGGATGACCGGGCAGATTTCCTTCACCTACATGGCAGCCTACAAGCTTGCCCTGAACATGGCCATGAAGGCGGAGCGCTGTTATCAGAACGAGCTCAACACGACCGATACCAGCTTCATCGGCAGCACATACTGGGACTCCCTGCACAAGGGCCTTATGGACGGTGAAACACTCGACTACGACATAAAGCGTATGGAAGCTTCCTACCTTGACAATAACAAGCGCCAGCTGGAGCTCAGAAAGCACATCAGCCTGGCGGCGCTGGATCCGAAGGCGCTCCTGGACCTGAAGTCGGGCAAGGCCTGCACGATCACGATTCCCGAGTGGGTGTACGATATGGACTACCCGGGCCATCACATGCGCCGGATCAAATCCGTCAGCGTATCGATCCCCTGCGTCGCCGG
Organism: Chitinophagaceae bacterium; assembly: GCA_030151745.1. GTDB lineage: Bacteria > Bacteroidota > Bacteroidia > Chitinophagales > Chitinophagaceae > UBA1952. The sequence goes on from JASLDA010000276.1 coordinate 3,992, forward strand.
TCCGTACACGACGGTCAGCTGCAAGCTTTCCCTGCTGAAGAGCCGCTACCGGATCTCGGGCGTGAAATCCCCGGGCTACCCGGAGAACCCGGTGGGCAACGATACGCGCTTCAAATACATCTACGGCAATATCCAGTCCATCGCGACCTCGCATGGGCAGAACGACAGCGGCCTGTTCGACTTCTCCTTCCGCGACGAGCGCTACCTGCCCTTCGAAGGCGCAGGTGCGATCTCCGACTGGCGGATCGAGCTGCCCGCAGCTTATGCCCAGTTCGACCACGACTCGATCTCCGACCTCATCCTGCATATCAACTATACGGCGCAGGACGAAGGCGGGCTGGCTGCCGACGCCACGAACGCGGTGACCGGCATGCTGGAAAGCTCCGGCGCGGCAGGGTTCATGAACCTCTTCAGCCTGAAGCACGAGTTTGCGGACGCCTGGTATGCATACGGCAGCAACTACGCGAATACCCCGGGCGCGCTGAAGCTCCGCCTGAGCCAGGATATGTACCCGATGTTCAGCAAGGGTAAGCAGATCTACGTACAGCCCCTGCGCCTGCTGGGCAAGTGGAAGAAGAAGGGCGCCGCTGCCGGGCAGACGATCGAGCTGTCCTACTGGAACGGCACTACGGTAAACACCGTTTCGTTCGCGCTCACAGGCACGGTGAACGGCGAGTACTCCACCTTCGACGCCGGGCTCAGCACGCCGCTCGTAACGATCGACGCCAACATCCGCCTGCTGAAGCTGGCGCTGAAGCAAGGCGGTGTAGCCAAGAACATGGATGAGTTGTTCGAGGATCTGTACCTGGTCAACCTGAACCGGCTTGCCGGAGATGTGACCGGCTCCGCCGCAAGCGATCCCGATTGGTCGGACACATCCGCCCTCCCGGCGCTGCCCTCCGGCGTGAAGGCCTGGTGGATGGCCGATGCGGGGATCGTACGGGACCAGGCAAGCGGCAACGTAATGAGCTGGGGGGATATGAGCCAGAACGGGCACGCGCTCCAGAAGGGATCTACGCTGCAGCAACCGGTGTATTTCCAGAACGGAGGCCCGAACAACAAACCCTACCTGCGCTTCGACGGCAGCCGCAGCATGTCCTGTCCTGCGTTCAACATCGACAACACGCAAACCCTCATGTTCTTCTCGGTGTACCGGAATACGTCGTCGACGGCGGGAGGTGTCATCCTCGAGAGCGGCCCCAACTTCCAGTACCAGCCCGGCGCATTCGCGCTCGCTACGAACGATGGCTACCAGGATCACGTCGAGACCAGCCACAGGGGAAATGTAGGCCTTGCCGTGGGCGGGCAGCTGATCCCGCTGAACCAATGGTCCTACGTACGCTACGTGAACGATATGAGCGTCTCGCCGCCGGAAGCGGTCACCTACGCGAACGGGGGCTCCGCCGGGGTGCTCAGCCGCTGGGTGCCCAACACGGCGAGCAATACCGGGAATTTCAGCTCAGGCCTCCCGCTGTTCCTCGGAAGCCGGAACCATGGCGCTCCCTTCCTTACCGGGGACCTGGCCGAGTTCATCATATTCGACCGTAAGCTCAGCCTCTCGGAAGTGACGGCCGTCGAAAACTACCTCAAATCCAAGTATAATCTGTAACCCACATCCAGCATGAAAGCAATCATCTATCCCGACGCGCAGGCTGCGGAAGCCGCGCTCGCCAGCTGCACGGCCGCTATCGGACAGCCCGTGCCCATCTATACCGGCCCCGGCCCTTTTGCAGATCCGGAGCCCGGCCTTCCCTACAGCTATATCATCAAGCATCCCGGCCAGGATCAATGGGCGCTCGTCGCCGACGACAAGGTCGAGGACGCGCTTGGCGAGACCGCGGTAGAACTGGATGAAACCTGGTTCCCGGTACGCAGCATCTTAGATATGCCGATCTCCTGATCCCCCGCCCCGGCAGCCCCTATAACCCGGGGGCGTTCAACCGGATTCGTCCCGGGCGCGCTTCCGCGCTGATCGGAACCCGGGCGGACCGTGCTCTCACGGACCGCCCGGGTTCCGGCCCGGCAACGCCGGCGGACAGAGAAAGCAGGAGCGCAGGTTCTCATGAACGTCATGACGAATCGTGGGAACCTGCGCCCTCCTTTATCCCTGCCGCCGACCGGCATCGCCCCACCACTCTAACCTTTAGCCCGTATTATTTTATGTCAGTTGAAAAAAAACCGGCAGCTGCCGGCCAGGCTGCCCACGGCAAGTCCGGCGATGTATATCCGCTGGACCGCTATACCGCTCAGCCCAAGGGCGAGCAGCAGCAGGACAGCCCCTATTACCAATCCAAGGCGCCCAGCATCGAGCTGCCGAAAGGCGGCGGCGCGCTGAAAGGAATCGATGAAAAATTCACCGTCAACGCCGTGAACGGAACTTCCTCCCTGGATGTTCCCCTGCCCCTCTCGCCCGGCCGCGGCGGATTTAGCCCCGCACTGAGCCTTTCCTACAATTCCGGCGGTGGAAACAGCGAGTTCGGCCTCGGCTGGGGGCTTTCCCTCCCTTCCATCCAGCGCAAGACAGACAAGAAGCTGCCCCGCTACGACGACGCTAACAACAGCGACGTCTTCCTGCTTGCCGGGGCCGAAGACCTGGTTCCCGCGCTGGATGCCAACGGCATCCCCCTCCCCGAAACCTATGCCGGGAACTACAGGATCCGCAGGTTCCGCCCGCGTATAGAAGGCCTATTCGCCCGTATCGAGCTGATCCATAACATCACGAAACCCGGAAGCTGGTGGCGCGTCACGACCAGGGACAATATCACCACCTGGTACGGTCTCTCGGCGGGCAGCCGCCTGGCCGATCCGGCCGATCCCGGCCGCGTGTTCCGCTGGCTGCCGGAGCTCGTCTGCGACCATAAGGGCAATGTGCAGCACTATCTCTATGCCGATGAAGACCTGCAGGACGTAGGCGGCCCGGCGGAGCGCAATCACCTCAACGGCGCGGCGCCCATCGCCAACAAGTATCTGAAGCAGGTCAATTACAACAACGCCGTGCCCTGGTTCAGCTCGAACAGCAACGTCTATGGCCCGACACCTCCCGATACCGGCATCGGCTGGACGATGCAGCTGGTGCTGGATTACGGCGATCACTCGTCGCCGTCCCTGCTCGGCGCAGACCGTCCCTGGAACTGCCGCGGCGATGCCTTCTCGGATTTCCACGCCGGCTTCGAGATCCGGACCTACCGCCGCTGCCGCCGGGCCATGATGTTCCACACATTCGCGGAATTGAACGACGGTCTTCCGACCCTGGTGCGCAGCCTGGAGCTGGTCTATGAGCACGACAGCAACCCCGCCGGCACCCTGACCGAGGCGGACTATATCACCACGATCCTGCAGCACGGCCATAGCCGGACGGCGGACGGCGCCTACCTCACGAAGTCCCTGCCCCCCATTACATTGACGCACCAGCCCCTGCGCTGGGATACAACCCTGCACAGCGTCTCCCCCAAAGACGCCGAGCATAGCCCCCAGGGCCTGACCGGCCCTTATCAATGGACCGACCTGCTGGGCGAAGGTCTTCCCGGCATCCTCAGCGAGCAGGCTTCCGGCTGGTTCTACAAGCGAAACCTCGGCGAGGGTCATTTCACCCCGGCCATGCCGGTAAGTCCCAAGCCGAGCCTCCGCGGCCTGGGCCAGGCCTTGCAATGGCAGGATCTGAACGCCGACGGCAGCCGGCAGCTGGTATCCCGCGACCGCTCCCTGCCCGGCTACTTCGAGCTCAACGACGACCAGCAGTGGGAACCCTTCCAACCCTTTCCTTCCAATGTCAATATAGACTGGAACAGCCCCTATACCCACCTGCTGGACCTGGACGGCGATGGCCGGCCCGATATCCTCCTAACCCGCGAGGCCGCCTGGACCTGGTATCATAACGAAGGCACGGACGGCATCGCGCCCGGCGGCCAGAGCTTCACCGCTCTGGACGAGGAGCGCGGCCCCCGCCTCCTGCTCGACAACCATGTGCAGCGCATCTTCCTGGCCGACATGAACGGCGACGGCCTCACCGACCTGGTGCGCATCTCCAACGGAGATATCTGCTACTGGCCCAACAAAGGCTACGGCAAATTCGGCGCGAAGGTCGCCATGGCCGGCGCGCCCCGCTTCGATAACCCCGACGACTATAATCCGCAGCACCTGACGCTTGCCGATATCAGCGGCACCGGCGCCCCGGACCTGATCTACCTCGGCAGCAACCGCTGCAGCGCCTGGATCAATCTCGCCGGCAACGGCTGGAGCGAGGCTTACGAGATCAACCCCCTGCCGGGCACCGATACATACAGCAAGATCGCCGTGCTCGACTTCCTGGGCAACGGCACCGGCTGCATCGTATGGAGCAGTCCGCTGCCCCAGCACGCGCACGCGCCCATCCGTTATATAGACCTGATGGGCGGCGTGAAGCCTTATCTCATGCTTTCCTATGAAAACGGCATGGGCAAGAAGGTCAGCCTGGAATACCGCAGCAGCAGCGGCTTTTACCTGGACGACGAGAAAGCGGGCCGGCCCTGGGCCTCCAGGCTGCCTTTCCCCGTGCAATGCGTCAGCGAGATCGTCACGGAAGACAGCGTGAGCGAAACCCGCTATACCCAGCGCTACAGCTACCATCACGGCTACTATGATCATGAGGAGCGCGAGTTCCGCGGCTTCGGCCGGGTGGACACCATCGATACCGAGCGCGCCGCCTATTTCCAGGGACCGGTCCTCGCCGGGCAGCAGGACCTGGACCAGGCTCCTGTGCTGACCCTGACCTGGTACCATACCGGCGCCTGGATGCGCGAGCATTCCCTGCTGGACCAGTTCGGGGCGGAGTATTTCCGGTTCGAGCACTGGGACGAGGCCCGAGTCATTGCCGATATACCTTCCGGGCTGAACCCGCAGGAGCTTTGCGAGGCGCACCGTGCGCTGAAAGGCAGTCCCCTGCGCCAGGAAGTCTATGCCCTGGACGGCAGCGGGCAGGAGCATATCCCGTATACCGTGACGGCAAGCGCTTACGGCGTGAAAATGCTGCAGGCGCAAGCCGGGAACCGGCACGCGGTCTTCTACGCGTACCGGCAGGAAAACGTAGCCTTCAACTGCGAGCGCAATGCCGCCGATCCGCGCATCTCCCATGAACTGAGCCTGGCGATCGACGACTACGGCAATGTGCTGCAATCGGCGCAGGTGGTCTATGGACGGGAGCATATCCCGGCAGATCTGCCTGCAGTAGTTCAGGCGGAGCAGGCCAGGATGCACATCGTCGTTTCGGAGCTGAGCTATACGGACGACAAGATTACGACGGCCCAGTACCGGCTGCGGCTGCCTGCATCGGCGAAGAGCTTCGAAGTGACCGGCATCACCCCGGCCGCGGCGCTCTGGACGGTCGACGAGCTGGCCTTCGAGATTGCCCTGGCGCCGGAGATCGATTTCCTGGCGACACCCGGGAGCGGTACAAAACGCCTGTTGAGCAGTGTCCGGACAATCTACCTGGCCAATGACGGGATAACTCCGCTGGCCCTCGGCAAGATCGATACCCTGGCCCTACCCTGCGAACAATATCAGCTCGCCTTCAGCCCGGGCTTTACGGCATCGGGCGGGCCTTTCGCCGGGAAGGTGGACGCGGCGAAGCTGGCCGAAGGCGGCTACCGCGACCTGGACGGGAACGGCAGCTACTGGCTGCCTTCCGGCACGGCGGAATATGTCGATCTCTCGACCGGACTCGGCAATCCGGCCACCAGCTTTTATACCCCGGTCTTCTTCGTCGATCCCTTCGGTAAGAAGACCAAGGTCGAGTACAAGTACTGGATGCTCCCCTGGCGCGTGACCGACGCCCTGGGCAATGTCTCTCAGGCAGACGCCTTCGAATGGCGCCTGCTGCTGCCGGCGCGGATGACCGACATGAACGACAATGTCAGCGAGATCCTTTATGACACCCTCGGCATGCCCGCGGCCATGGCCGTCGAAGGCAAGGTGACGGTCAACGCCGGCGTGAGCACGACGGAAGCCGATAACCTCGACGGCATCGACCTGGACGACGAGGCCACGCAGGCCATGTTTTGGAGCGATCCCCAGGCCTATGCCGCGGCCCTGCTGGGCAACGCCACCATGCGCTGCATCTACGACCTGAACGCCAGTCCCCTGGCCGTAGCCATGATCGGGCGGGAGCGTCACCTGAACGACGGCTACCGCAGCCCCGTGCTGGTGCGCATCACCTATACCGACGGGCTCGGCCGCGTGGCCATGCACAAGGTGCAGGCCGATGACGATCCCCTCATCGGGGGCGAGCGCTGGACCGGCTCCGGCAAGACCGTCTACAACAACAAGGGCAAGGCCGTGCTCCAGTACGAGCCCTACTTCAGCTCCACCCACTTCTATGACCCGGCCATACAGGCCGCCTATGCCGGCGTGGGTCCCCGCCTGCACTACGATCCCCTGGGACGCGCCTGGAAGACCGAGATGCCCGACGGCACCTTAAGCTATACGGCCTGGGATAGCTGGGGCCAGACCGCCTACGATCCAGTGGATGCCCTCGGCACCTGGTTCGGTCCCCCGGGGATCGCCCGGTTCGTCAGCCGCAGCACCTGGTACGATGCCCGCATCGCACTGGCCGCAGGATCCGGCGAGCGGGACGCGGCCGAAAAAGCCGCCATCCATGCCGACACCCCCTCGAAGGTCCACTTCGACAGCCTCGGACGGCCGTTCTACACCGTGCAGCACAACCGCACACCCGACGGGGCCGGAGGATGGACCGACCAGTTCATCGCCGGCTACGAGACCCTCGACATTACCGGCAACCGCCTGGAGGTGACCGACGGCCGCGGCCTGAAGCCGCTGCGCTATAGATACAACCTGCTCAAGGCCCCCGTCTTCCAGCACAGCATCGACGGCGGGGACAGCTATGCCCTGCTCGACGTTTCCGGCCAGCCCCTCTACAGCTGGGATGCCGCCGGGAGGGAATTCCACTTCGTCTATGACGACCTGCGGCGGCCGCTCAAGCACTGGGGCGACGGCAGGCTGCTCACCAATACCATCTATGGCGAGAACGTCGCCAACGACAAGGCCCTGAACCTGCGCGGACAGGTACTGGCCAGCTACGATGGCGCCGGCAAGCACTACGTGGAGGAATACGACTTCAAAGGCATCCCCAGGCGCAGCTATATGCGCCTGCTGAGCAACGGGCAGACCGCCGATGCCGACTGGAACGTCTTGAACGGCACAGCCCTGGTAAGCGACGAGACCTTCTTCACCGAAGTCCGGAGCGATGCACTGGGGCGGCCGAGGCGCATGGACAGCGGGCGTATCCTCGGCTCCGGTACGACCACCACCGAGCATAACATCACCCCTAACACCTACGGCACACACGACCCGCCAACAACCAACAAAGCCGAAACGGACACCTACACGACAGAAACCAACCACAATGCCCAACCAAATCACTAGCC
>JASLDA010000331.1 GCA_030151745.1 Chitinophagaceae bacterium
AAGCCATCATCCGCGAAGGCCTGAAGAACGTCGCCGCCGGCGCCAACCCGATGGACCTGAAGCGCGGTATCGACAAGGCCGTTGCCAAGGTCGTGGAAAACCTGAAGAGCCAGTCCCAGACCGTAGGCTCCGACAACAGCAAGATCGAGCAGGTAGCTACGATCTCCGCCAACAACGACAACAACATCGGCAAGCTGATCGCCCAGGCCATGGGCAAGGTCGGCAACGAAGGGGTTATCACCGTTGAAGAGGCAAAGGGCACCGATACGACCGTTGAAGTCGTGGAAGGTATGCAGTTCGACCGCGGTTACCTGTCCGCCTACTTCGTGACCAACACGGAGAAGATGCAGGCTGAGCTGCAGAATCCTTATATCCTGATCTACGAAAAGAAGATCTCTACCCTGAAGGATATCCTCCCGATCCTCGAAAGCACCGTTCAGAGCGGCCGTCCGCTGCTGATCATCGCCGAGGACGTTGACGGCGAGGCGCTGTCCACCCTGGTTGTGAACAAGCTCCGCGGCTCCCTGAAGGTGGCTGCCGTCAAGGCCCCGGGCTTCGGCGACCGCCGCAAGGAAATGCTCCAGGACATCGCCGCCCTCACCGGCGGTACCGTGATCTCCGAAGACATGGGCCACAAGCTGGAGAACGCCACCCTGGCTTCCCTGGGTCAGGCCGAAAGCATCACCATCGACAAGGACAACACCACCGTCGTCGGCGGCAAGGGCGAAAAGGAAAACATCGTCGCCCGCGTCAACCAGATCAAGGCACAGGTCGAAACCACTACTTCCGACTATGATCGCGAAAAGCTCCAGGAGCGCCTGGCGAAGCTGGCCGGCGGCGTAGCCGTACTGTACGTAGGCGCCGCTACCGAGGTGGAAATGAAGGAAAAGAAGGACCGCGTCGACGACGCCCTGCACGCCACCCGCGCCGCCGTTGAAGAAGGCATCGTTGCCGGCGGCGGCACAGCCTTCATCCGTGCGATCGACGCGCTGCAGAGCATCGAGACCGAGAACAACGACGAAGCGACCGGCGTTCAGATCGTCCGCCGCTCCCTGGAAGCGCCGCTGCGCACCATCGTCGAGAACGCAGGTCTGGAAGGTTCCGTAATCGTAAACAAGGTTCGCGAAGGCCAGGCCGACTACGGCTTCAACGCCCGCACCGAGAACTACGAAAACCTCATCGGCGCCGGTGTCATCGACCCGACCAAGGTGAGCCGCGTAGCCCTGGAGAACGCCGCTTCCATCGCAGGCATGCTCCTCACTACCGAGTGCGTGATCGCAGACAAGCCCGCCCCGAAAGAAGCCGCACACAGCCACGGCATGCCGGGCGGCGGAATGGGAATGGACTACTAATGAGCAATAGGCAATAAGCAATGCGCAATAGGCAATAGGCGATGTGCGGCAGTTAATCTGCAGAGCGCGTATTGCAGGCAAAGCGAAGCAACGCCGCGGATCGAAAGGTCCGCGGCGTTTTGCGTTCGTGGATGTCCCCATCTCCTTACAGTCAAGACTTTAACCTTTTCTCAAACCGCCTCAGTCCCGCCGCCAGCTACATTTGTTGCAACCTTCGCACACCATGATCCGTAAACTTTTATCCCTCACCTTGCTCGGTATCATTCCTCTTATACTGTATGCCCAGGAAAGCCGCATCAATGGCTTCGAGCAGCGGGAGCCCGGTACGGAGCTGCCAACAGGCTGGACACGCGGCATCGGGCGCGGCAGCAGCGGCACGCCCGGGAATGCGGTCATCCGCCTGGACAGCACGGTAAAGCACAGCGGCAGGTACTCGCTTGCCATGGAGCTGCATTCGAAAGACAGCTTCGCCTCTGTGCTGCGTACCTTCGATCAGCCGAAGAACGCCGGTACCCTGCATCTCAAAGCCTGGATGAAAACCGAGGACCTGGACGGCGCCGGCGTGATCTGGCTGCGCGCCGACGGCAATTCGAAGGTCGTGGCGTTTATCAACAACCAGAGGAAGCCGGCCCAAGGCAGCACGGACTGGCAGGAATACGAGCTCGATCTGGAATACGACAAGGATGCGGCAACCCGGTTTTGCTACGGCGCCTACATCATGGGCAACGGCAAGCTCTGGGTCGACGATTTCCAGCTGCAGTTCGACGGGAAGGCGCCGGAGGAAGTTGCCGACTACAAGCCGGTGCCCCTGCCGGCGACTGCCGATACCAGCTTTTCCGAGGGCAGCGGCATTCAGCGTATTTCGCTGAACGCGGCGAAGGCCGAAGCGCTTGCCAATCTCGGCGCGGTCTGGGGATTTCTGAAATACTACCATCCGGATGTCAGGCAGGGTAAGCACAATATGGACGCAGCGATGTTCCGGGTGCTGCCCGATGTGCTCGCTGCCGGAAATCTCGGCGCTGCCAACGCGGTGATCGAACGCTGGGTGGATGGCTTCGGCAAGCCCGCTCCCTGTACCGGCTGCGAGCCGCGCCCGACGAAAGATGTCGCGCAGCAGCCGGATTACGGCCGAGTTTTCGACCGGAAGAAGCTGCCGCCCTCCCTCGTCGACAAGCTGGAATATATCCGTGACAACCGGGGCGGCCCGGAGAGCTATTATATCAGGATGATGCCGGGCGTAGGCAATCCCGAATTCCGCAACGAGCGCGAATACATGCAGCAGGTTTACCCGGATGCGGGGCTGCGGCTGCTGGCGCTGTACCGCTACTGGAACATGATCCGCTATTTCTTTCCCTACCAGCACCTGATCGGCGAAGACTGGAACCGGGTACTGCCGGATGTCATCCCTGAGTTCGTGGCGGCGAAGGACACGGTGGAATACCAGCGTGCCTGCTACAAGCTGATCGCGCGGATACATGATACGCATGCCGGCCTCTGGGGCAATTCTACGGCGCTGCGACAGGCGGAGGGCCGGCTGATCACTCCGTTCCAGGCGCGCTTCCTGGGCGAGCAGCTTGTCGTCACCGGCTATTACAAGGATACGCTCGGTATCTCGCAGCAGCTGCGCCCCGGCGATATCATCGAATCGATCGATGGGGTGCCGGTGATGACTTTGGTGAAGAAGCACCTGGCTCAGACCTCGGCCTCGAACTACCCGACGCAGTTGCGGAATCTGACCGGGGTGAACGGATTGCTGCTGCGCGGGAATACGGAGCGGCTGAAGCTGCGGGCCCGCAATGAAAGCGGGAGCCGGGAGCTGGAACTGCAGCGCATCCCGACTACGTACGAGATGTGGACCCAGGACCGCGCGCTGTTCAAACCGGCAGGGCCGTACCGGGTGCTGGAAGGGAATATCGGCTATATCTACCCGGCGCTGCTGACGGAGAAAAGCCTCGATTCGGTCAGGTCGCTCCTCCGGAATACCAAGGGACTCATAGTCGACCTGCGCTGCTATCCGACCACCTTCATGCCGTTCTCCTACGGCGCCTGGCTGAAGCGCCAGCCGAGTCCTTTCGTAAAGTTCACCGGCGGCAGTACCGACTGGCCGGGATTGTTTACATACGGTCCCTCGGTTTCCAATGGGGGCGGGGCGGAAAATGATTACTACGAAGGCAAGCTTGTGATCATCGTCGATGCGACGACGCAGAGCAATGCCGAATACACCACCATGGCGCTGCAAAGCGTTCCGGGAGCGGTCACGATCGGCAGCACCACGGCGGGGGCCGATGGGAATGTCTCCGATATCGAGCTCCCCGGGGGGCTTCGGACCTGGATCTCCGGCATCGATGTGCTGTACCCGGATGGGGCCGAAACCCAGCGGACGGGCGTGAGGATCGACCGCGTGATGCTGCCGACGCCCGATGGCATCCGCGCAGGCCGCGACGAGCTGCTGGAGGCGGCGGTGAAGATTGCGGGCAGTGGGCAATAGGCAATAGGCAGTTTGTAATGGAATGGGAGGCCTGGCTGATACAGGGAGCGGAGCATTAGCTTGTTTGCCCTGGCGTCGGGAGGAATTTGCAACAGACGCAGGTTGCCGGGCTATGAGCTGCTGCGCGCTGCCTGCTGCAAAGTCCTCCCGGTTTGCAATGATTTTGAATGAATTGTTTTGACGCTGAAGATGTGCTTGGAAATAACTGGGATGTGCATCTATATTAGGGCTTCCGATGCCCATGCCCAGACGCATTTTTTACTCGCTTTGCCTGCTGCTGGCGCTGGTCCCGGCGGGTAGCCTTCACGCGCAGGAGGACGCCGACTGGCGTTACGAGAGCTACCTGTCCTTCGGTCTGAACCTCTATTTCTACACCGGGCAGGGGCAGAAATTTCCCGGCTGGAAAGCCTTTGCCGGCATGAGCATCTCGGCCGTCAACAAGCATCACTTCCTGCTCAACTACGGACCCTCGCTGGCGCTGTATTCCAAGTCGCTGGGCGCGAACCTGAACCCGCTGACCAATGACGTGCAGCTGGATTTCGCGAACTCGTTCAGCGCCGGCGGCTGGTGGGGCGATCCGTATTACACGAAGTTCTTCCGCACCTTCGGCGACGCGGCGTACTATAACACCGTTCTCGATGTCCGGAATGCGATGATGGTGTCGACGATCTTCCTGTTCAACAATTACAACCGGCACCAGGCCCTGGGCGCGATCACGGGCTCCTTCGGCGACTTTACGATCAATTATTACAACGACGGCGGGGCGCCGATCGAATGGCTGCCGATCTCCGATCATTTCGACCGCTACTGGACGGGTGGGCTCGGGCTGTTCTTCCATAACAACGAGCGCTTCAACACGGCGGAGTTTCTCTTCGACCAGTTCACCGGTTATGAGCCGATGCTGTATGAGATGTCGTCGCTGCTGGGCATCCGGGTCCCGGACTACAATCTCACCGATTCCGGCTCCGGCAGCCGCATCCCGGCGAACTTCAACACTTCCGCCTATAATCTGCGCATCATGCCGTACCGGAATTTCGGGCTGGACCTCGGTGTGATCGGCTCGCTGCGGACCAATACCGGCGCGGTTTTCGGCCTGCAGGACATCATTCATACCCTGGGCCGGTACGCCCTGCATCCCAATAACGATCACAATCGCCTTTACCTGGGCGGGACTTACCTGAACAATCCGCATGTCACATTTTAGAAACATCGCGTTGTGCTTGCTGCTCCTGCCTCTCCTGACTGGCTGCCACCAGGCGATCACGCATCTGGGCAACGATGCGATCCGCGGGACGGAGCTTTACCAGCCGCTTTTCAGGGATACCTGCGGCGGGAACAAGGGCAAGGCTGCGCCGTCCAGGATCAACGGCGTCACCGTCTACCGGACGCGTTTCGAGGAGAAGTTCGTAGAGACAGGGAGCGTGCTCAGCATCGCCAGCCTCAACAGCAGCAGTAGCCGCCCGGCGGTGAAGTACAAGTACCTGCAGGGCTACCGCCAGGATCTCTACCTGGTACGCGTGGAGGCAAGCTGCCAGCCGGAAACCTGGATCTACTTTTCCGTCGTTTACCGGCCCGATACGAAGCTCCCGGAGCTGGTGCAGCAAGGCTTCGGCAAGGCCTATATCGGCACGGCGAACCCGGGCAACGGGACCATCTTTTTCCACCACGCCCTGTCCTTTGGCTATGATAAAAGCAGCGGAAGCTACAGCCTTGAAAAGCGCGGCCGGACCCAGTTCTTCTTCGTGACGGACGGACTGGAAAGCGATCCGCAGGAAGTGGCGGTGAACCGCATCGTGATCGAGGAGAAGAACAAGTTTGCCGGCCCGAATCCCTTTGTGTTCATCGTCGGCGAGCATTTCCGCGGCGAGTTGAGCCGGCTGGAATTCAAGCGGCTGGGAGGCGGTACGTAGCTTGTATGCTCATGCCGGGAAGCGGAGGAAGGGCGACCCGGGGAAATAGGAAACGCGGGCGAAGAAATAAGAATTGAATCAAAATCGCACACACATGGGTAAGATGGCCAAGTTTATCAGCCGGCTTTTGAAGCGAAGCGAAACGGCGGGAAGCGGTAATGAGGCGGCACCGGACGCCGCCAATTGTCCGCCCGGGGAGCCGCTCAAATGCGTGGGCGGCAAGCTTTACCGCATGCGCCTCCGGGACGGTCGCTGGGAAACCTTCGGTCCCCCGCTGGGAGATTGCAGGGAGGAGGATTAGCAGCGGAATTGGCGGTTTGCAATCGGCTTCTTCGATCTCTTTCAAAAAAAATTGCCGGAACCAATGTCCCGGCAATCAAGCTTCAGTTATAAGCTCAGTCTGAAATCCAATCTTCAATCTTAGATCTTCAATCTTAGATCTTTAATCCCACCCCCTTACATGTTCCGCCGGTATTGACCGCCGACCTCGAACAGGGCCTTGGTGATCTGGCCGAGGCTGCAGTGCTTCACGGTATCCATCAGCTCCTCGAACACGTTACCGCCGTGAACGGCCACGCCCTGCAGGCGCTTCAGGGCTTCTTTGCCGGTGTCGCCGCTGCGCTTCCAGACGGCCTGGAGATTTGAGATCTGGGTTTCCTTTTCTTCGGTGGTCGAACGGATGACCTCGCCCGGGATGACGGTCGGGGAGCCTTTGGAAGAGAGGAAGGTATTCACGCCGATGATCGGGTACTCGCCGGTATGCTTGAGCGTCTCGTAGTACAGGCTTTCTTCCTGGATCTTGCCCCGCTGGTACATAGTCTCCATTGCGCCCAGCACGCCGCCGCGCTCGGTGATGCGGTCGAATTCCGCCAGCACCGCTTCTTCCACGAGGTCCGTAAGCTCTTCGATGATGAACGAGCCCTGGAGCGG
>JASLDA010000357.1 GCA_030151745.1 Chitinophagaceae bacterium
TCGTCGTTGACCAGGATGCGGTTGAATTCATCCTCGTCGAGGAGCTCGAACTCGGCCTTAGCCAGGCGCTCTTCCAGCATCTGGGGGCTTTCCGTGCCGCGGCTGATGAGGCGCTCCCGGAGAATTTCCAGGGACGGCGCCTTGATGAAGATGCTCAGGCTGGAGTCCGGGAACTGGTCCTTGATCACCAGTGCGCCCTTCACGTCGATGTCGACCAGGGGTACGCGGCCGCTGTCCCAGATTCGCTTCAGCTCTTCGCGAAGCGTACCGTAATATTTGCCGGTGTAGACCATCTCCCACTCCACGAACTCGTCCGCGTCTATGCGGCGTTTGAACTCCTGCTCCGTAAGAAAGTGGTAATCGCGGCCGTCCACTTCCCCGTTACGGGGCATGCGGGTGCAGGCGGAGACCGAGAAGGCCAGCCCTGGGTTGGCGGCCAGCAGGCGGCGCACGAGCGTCGTCTTACCGGAGCCGGAGGGCGCAGTGATGATGATGATCTTATTGGCCGCCTGGGAACTCAAGGTTATGATAATTGACGGCGAAAATAACGCAAGCGGGTCAACCTCAAGACGGTTTGCAGCAAGTTTAATTTAAAACGCCGGCCCCTTGCGGGACCGGCGTTTTGAAAAATGCGGCGGGCGGATCAGCAATGCTCTTCAAAAGCCTGCATCAGGTTCGCGGCGATCATCTGCGCCGGGCGGCCTTCGATCATATGACGCTCGATCATGTGCACCAGCTTGCCGTCCTTAAGCAGGGCTACGGCCGGGGAAGACGGCGGATAAGGCATCAGGTAGGTACGGGCCTGGCGTACTGCGTCGGTATCGAAACCGGCGAAGCTTGTCGCGAGGTGATCCGGCTTCTTCGTCGCGTTGTGAACGGCCATCAGCACACCCGGGCGGGCGGTGCCGGCAGAGCAGCCGCAAACGGAGTTGATTACAAGCAGGGTGGTTCCGCTTTGGGCCAGGGCCGCGTCGACTTCAGCCGGCGTCTTAAGGTCAGCGAATCCTTGTTCTGTCAGCTCGGACTTCATCGGCATGACCAATTCGGCAGGATACATATCGGAATTTCAATTTAGGAGGACAAAGTTACTGCCCCGCCGCGGTTCGTATTTCATAGTCCTATTAGCAAAACCGATTGAATATTACATTTTATCCAAACAGCGGATAAATGCGTTCTTTGCAAGGCCTCCACGCCTATGAAGCTTAGCGCTACTTTACTTTGTCCGTTCGTTTTCATTGTCGCATTCACTTCCTGCAGGGACGGCGGAGCCGTGACCGGACGCCGTGTGAATGCAGATACCCTTTACGCACAGTACTGGGAAGAGCGCGCGCAGCTGTTCCCGCTGGATGCCACGGCCTCCGGCGATAACCGCTACAACGACCGGATGACCATCCCGATCGCCGAGAGCTTCCGCGACAGCCTGCGCCGCTGGTACACGAAGTACCTCAAAGCGAGCGAGGGGATCGATACCGCGGGCATGGATGCAGACCGCATCGTCAGCTATAAGCTGTTCCGCTATGAAATGCAGATGGGGCTGGAAGCCCTGCGCTTCCCGACTCATTACCTGCCGTTCAACCAGTTCTGGGGCCTCGACCTCGATCTTCCCCTGCTGGCCTCCGGCACCGGCAATCAGCCCTTTAAGACCGTAGACGACTACGACCGTTTCCTGAAGCGCCTGAGCGTGTTTCCCGCTTATGTGGACACGGCCATTGCGAATATGAACGCGGGCATCCAGGCCGGCTGGGTGCTCCCCAAAACGCTGGTCGCGAAGATGCTTCCCCAGATCCGGGCGCTTCTGGCCCCGGCCGACAGCAACGCTCTTTTCGGCGAGGTCCGGCTCATTCCCACAACCTTCCCGGCCGCCGAGCAGCGCCGCATCGCGGATAGCTACCGAGACGCCGTCGACAACAGGATCAGGCCGGCTTACCAGAAACTGTACGACTATCTCGGCGGCAAGTATATGAGCGCCGCACGCGAAAGCAGCGGCATCAACGCCCTGCCGAACGGCGACGAATATTACCAGTACCTCATCCGGTATTGGACCACTACGAACCTGAGCCCGGACAGCATATACCGGCTGGGCCTGCGCGAGGTGCAGCGCATCGAAGCCGAAATGACCCGGGTGAAGGACGCCACGGGTTTCAGCGGCAGCCTGGGAGATTTTTTCCACTTCCTGAATACGGATAAGCGCTTTTTCCCCTTCCATACTCCCCAGCAGGTCCTGGACTCGTTCAGCGCGATCCGCAGGATCGAGGAACCGGCCCTGGCACGCCTGTTCAACCATGTGCCGAAGACGAAATTCACGATCCGCCGTACCGAGGCGTTCCGCGAGGCCTCCGCTTCCGCGGAATACAACCCCGCCACGGAGGACGGCAGCCGGCCGGGAATCTTCTACGTGCCGATACCCAATGCGGCGAAGTTCAACGCGGTAGGGATGGAGACCTTGTTCCTGCACGAGGCCATCCCCGGCCATCACTACCAGATCAGCCTGCAGCAGGAAAACTCCGGGCTGCCGAAGTTCCGCCGCTTCCTATGGTACGGTGCATACGGCGAGGGCTGGGCATTGTATTCGGAAACCCTGGGCCGCGAGCTCGGCTTGTACCACAACCCGTATCAATATTTCGGGCACCTCAGCGATGCCATGCACCGCGCCATCAGGCTGGTGGTCGACGCCGGTCTGCACAGCAAGGGCATGACCCGGGAAGACGCGATCCGCTTTATGCTTGAGCACGAGGCCACGACTGAGGAAGGCGCCACGGCCGAGATCGAGCGCTATATGGCCATTCCGGGTCAGGCGCTCAGCTACAAGATCGGGCAGCTGGCCATCTCCGCCGAACGTGCCCGCTGGGAAGACGAGCTCGGGCGCGCCTTCAATCTCGCTGCCTTCCACGATGTCGTGCTCGGCAGCGGCTGCGTACCGCTGAACATTCTTTCGCAAAATCTCCAAAACTGGGCGGCAAGCCTCCACTGATATGCAATTCCTACCGGCCGATCATCTCCTCCGCGACTCGCTGCTGACCCGGCGTCCAGGCGAGACCCGGCTGGGGGAACGGATCGGGCTGCCGCAGGGAACGGATATAGAGCAGGCGCTCGCCGGAAGCACCGCGGATTTCGTACTGATCGGCATACCCGAGGACATCGGCGTACGGGCTAATCTGGGCCTGGGAGGCGCACATACAGCCTGGCTTCCCGCTCTGCGCGCGCTCCTGAATACACAGTCCAATCGATTCGTAGATGGCAGCGAAATCCTATTACTGGGGCATTTCGATTTTGCCGGCGCGATGGAGAGCAGCTTGAATATGGAGCCTGGCGAGCTGCGGGGACTCGTGGAGCAGATCGACACTTGCGTTTCCCCTTTTATCAGGGCCGTCGCCGCCGCGGGCAAGACGCCGGTGGTGATCGGGGGCGGCCACAATAACGCCTTCCCGATCCTGCGGGGCTGCAGCGAAGCCTCGAATCGCCCGCTTCACTGCATCAATATGGACGCACACTCGGATTACCGCAGGATGGAAGGCCGGCACAGCGGGAACGGATTCCGCTATGCCCGGAACGCAGGCTATCTCGGCCGTTATGCCCTGCCCTGGCTGCACGAAGCCTATAACAGCTCGGCTGTCGCCTCGGAGCTCCGGGCAGATCCGCTGATCCTGGTCCGCTTCGCGGAGGACGGCACAACGCTCGAAGCTTCCGTAAACGCAGCACTCAATTTTACGAAAGGAGCTCCGACCGGCATCGAGCTGGACCTGGACTGCATTGCCGGCGTGCTCTCCAGCGCAGCGACGCCGGCGGGCATCGGCGTGGAGCAGGCCCGGGGCTTCATCCGGCGCTGCGCGGCGGAATGTGACTGCGCATACCTGCATCTCGCCGAAGGAGCGACCGAGCTTCGGGACGGGCGGAGCGATCCGCTTACCGCGAAACTCATAAGCTACCTGGTCCGTGATTTTATCGCTGCCCGGAAAGCTCCCGGCAGCGGCCGATGAAGGCCCCGATCCAGGAAGGCTGCGTATCCCAGGCGCACATCAGCCGAACTTCGTTGCGCTCCTCCTTCCAGACGTAAAACGGGAATTCCGCCATCAGAGGCTCGTTCCAGGC
Source organism: Chitinophagaceae bacterium (assembly GCA_030151745.1). Classification (GTDB taxonomy): domain Bacteria; phylum Bacteroidota; class Bacteroidia; order Chitinophagales; family Chitinophagaceae; genus UBA1952. The sequence goes on from JASLDA010000357.1 coordinate 4,090, forward strand.
CCGGGGAATTTCCGCGAAGACCGCATTCGCCTGGACCGGCCTCGTGATGCGCAGCCCGGGAAGCTGCGCCAACTGTTCTGCAAGCATCGCTGCCATTCGGTTGGCATGCCCGGCAATGCTGCGCCAGGCCCCGCCTTCCAGGAGCGCCTCGTATTGAGCTGCGATAAAGCGCGTTTTTGAATGCAGCTGCATCAC
>JASLDA010000030.1 GCA_030151745.1 Chitinophagaceae bacterium
GAGCTGAAGACGCCGCTGACGGGCATCATCGGCGAGATCGAGGTGGTGCTGAGCAAAGACCGCCCCCCGGAAGCTTACCGGCACACCCTCCAATCCATCCTGGCCGATACCGGGAGACTTCATATTATAGTAGAGCATCTCCTGCTGTTGGCATACGAGGAACATCGCCGCCCCGTCAGCGATGCCGTTCCCGTACGGATGGACGATCTGCTCTGGGAAATCCAGGAGCAGTTCTCGAAGGAAGCCGGCAGGACCGTAAAGGTGGAGATGGACGAGCTGCCGGAAGACGAAGCGCGGCTCAGCGTCACCGGCAACAAGACCCTGCTGTCGCTCGCCCTCGGCAATATCGTCCGGAACGCGATCAAATATTCCAGGGGAGAGGATGTCGTGCTCCGGCTGCAGGTCGAGGCCGGAAGCCTGAAGATCCAGGTCTCCGACAGCGGGATCGGCATCAGCTCCGAAGCCATCAAGAATATTTTCGAGCCGTTCTACCGCGCCCACACGACGGAACGCTATAACGGGAGCGGCATCGGGCTTTATATCGCCCAGCGCATCGTATCCCTCTACAAAGGCGTCATCCTGGTATCGTCGACGCCGAATATCGGCAGCACATTTACCTTGGTTTTCCCCGCGTCTTAAAATTCTAATGCCGTTTTAATCCGGTTTTAATCCGGTTCCTAAGTAGCCTGGTGTCCTTTGCACCGGGAAGAGTCTGTGTGCACGGCTTCGTACGCCCTTTCTGATCCGGACCGGCCGGCATCGCTCTTCCCAAGCTTTTCCTCAAAGCAAACAGGATGATCTCGAGCATTAAACGGTACCTGCGGCTGATTGCCTTATGTCTTAGCGCCCCCCTATCCTCCCATGCGCAGGATACGGTCCGGATCACGCTGCACCAGGCTGAGGATATATTCCTGCAGCACAATCTCTCGCTGCTGGCGGAGCGGTATAATATAGATATGGCGAAAGCCTCCGTGCTGCAGGCGCGGCTGTACAACAATCCCAATATCGCCGTCTCGGGGAATATCTACAACCCGGCGCTGCACAAGCCCTTCGATCTTAGCAATGAGACGGGCCAGTATACAGTGGACGTTCAGCAAGTGATCATCCTGGCCGGCAAGCGCAACAAGCAGATAAAGCTGGCCCGGACGGGCGCCGCCCTTGCGGAGCACGCCTTCTTCGACCTGCTGCGCACCCTGCGGTTTACGCTGCGCAGCGATTTCTACAAGGCCTATTACCAGCTCAACTCGATAAACGCCTACCAGGTCCAGATCGAGTCCCTGGAGCGTCTCAGCGCTACGTTCGGCGAGCTCCAGAGCCGCGGCGCGGTCACCTTGAAAGACGCCCTCCGGATCAAATCGCTGCTTTACAGCCTCAAAGCGGAGCAGACATCCATCCGCAACGACTTTAACGACGTGCAGTCCGAGATCCGGCTGCTGCTGCAGAACAACCATGTCACGTTCGTCCCGGTTATCGACGGAGCCGCTGCCCGCCTGCCGGCGATGGCCGAGCTGAGCCTGCAGGCACTGGTCGACACGGCCTACGTCAGCCGGCAAGACCTGAAGATGAGCCGCGATTCCCTGGTGTCCAGCACCCAGAACCTGGCCCTCCAGAAGGCGCTGGCCGTCCCTGACATCACGGTGGGCGGGCAGTTCGACAAGCGGGGGAATTTCGTAGACAATGCGAGCTTCTTTACGGCGAGCATGGACCTGCCGCTGTTCGGCCGCAACCAGGGCAATATCAGGGCCGCCAGGCTGGCCATCGACCAGAGCAAGGTCCGCCTGGACCAGCAGCGGCAGATCGTCGAGAACGAGGTACGGCAGGCCTATACGGCTGCTCTGAACACGGAGCAGATGCTGGGCTCCGTCGACCCCGGATTCAGGGGCCAGTTTGAGCAGCTGCTCAAGAGCATCACTCAGAATTTCGAGCGGCGCAATATCAGCCTGCTCGAATTCGCGGACTTCTACGACTCCTACAAGGAAAACATCCTCCAGCTGAACAAGCTGGAAAGCGACCGGATGCAAAGCATGGAGCAGCTCAATTACGCGGTGGGTAAAACCGTGATCAACTTCTAACAATCGTAAAGGTGAAATACATAAACGGCAATATCCGGATACTGGCCCTGAGCCTTTCCGCGCTCCTGGCATCCTGCGGCCACAAGCAGGAGGAGGCGTCCAAAGACAAGGGGGAAATCCCGGAAACCCTCATCCGGACCGCTCAGACGGCCCCGGTGACCCAGGGCGAGCAGGTGGACGTGATCAAGCTCAACGGCAAAGTGGAGCCGGACGAGACCAAGCTCGCGAAGGTCTACGCCCTGGTCAGCGGCAAGATCCTCTCGGTCAACGTCGAGCTGGGGGATTATGTTCGCAAGGGGCAGGTGCTGGCGACGCTCAGCAGTACGGAGGTGGCCGGCGCGACAAACGACCTGTCGCTCGCCGAGGGGAACGTGGACCTGGCCAAAAAAAGCCTGGAAACCACCAAGGACCTGTACGAAGGAAAGCTGGCGACGGAGCAGGACTATATAAGCGCCAGGATCGCCTATAACCGCGCCGTGTCTGAGCTGAACAAAGCCAGGCAGGTGACCGCCATCACGGGCGGCAGGAACGCCACGTTTACGGTGACCGCTCCCATCTCCGGCTATATCATAGAAAAGAACATCACGGGCAACTCGGCCGTCCGTGCCGACAACAGCGCAGACCTGTTCGCCGTCGCCGACCTTTCGGATGTCTGGGTCACGGCCAACGTGTACGAAGCCGATATGTCCGCGATAAACCTGGGCGATACCGTGATCATCAATACGCTCGCCGCCCCGGAGAAGAGCTATTCAGGCGTCATAGACCGTGTCTACAATGTACTCGACCCGGCAACCCGCACGATGAAGGTGCGGATCACCATGAAGAATGCGAACGGGGAGCTGAAGCCGGAGATGTTCGCCACGGTGAAGGTGAAGGGGCGCCCGAGCGGGAGTGCCCTGGTAATGCCGTCCCAGGCGATCCTGATGGAGAACAGCCGGAACTACGTGGTCGTAAAAAAGGACGGTAAGCTCGAGGTCAGGGAGATCGACCTGATCCGGCGGACCAACGACAAGGCCTATGTCCGGGGACTTTCGGCCGGCGATCAGGTGGTGACACAGGGACAAGTATTCTTTTACCAGGCGCTGACCAAACAATAGAGCACAGGGCATGACGAAATTCATCAAACGGGTAATTGCCTTTTCGCTCAAGAACCGGCTGTTTGTCTTTTTCGCGACGTTCATCCTGATTATCTGGGGCGTCCTTTCCTTCAGGAGCATTCCCATCGAAGCGTTTCCCGATGTGACCAACACCCAGATTGTCATCATCACGCAATGGGCCGGCCGGAGCGCGGAGGAGATCGAAAAATTCGTGACGCTCCCGATCGAGGTGGCGATGAACCCGATCCAGCGCAAGACCTCGGTCCGCTCCACGACCGTGTTCGGCCTTTCCGTAGTGAAAGTGATTTTCGAGGATAATGTCGACGACGCCTTTGCCCGGCAGCAGGTGAACAACATGCTCCGGAACGTCGATTTGCCGGAAAACGCCAACCCGGATGTGCAGCCTCCCACCGGCCCCACGGGCGAGATCTTCCGCTACACGCTGAGCAGCCCCGATCGCACGATCGCCGAACTGAAAACGCTCCAGGACTGGGTAATCGAGCGGCAGCTGCTGGGCGTACCGGGGATCGGCGATCTCGTGAGCTTCGGCGGCGAGGTCAAGACGTACGAGATCAAAGTAAATCCCCAGAAGCTGGCTTCCTACGGCATCACCCCGCTCGATGTCTACGACGCCGCGTCCAAGAGTAATATCAACGTAGGCGGCGACGTGATCGTCGAAAACTCCCAGGCTTATGTCGTGCGCGGGATCGGCCTTATCACCGACGTCAACGAGATCTCCAACATCATCGTGACCAATATCAATGGCACGCCGATCCTAGTCAAGGACGTGGCAGACGTAGCCATAACCAGCCTGCCCCGCCTCGGCCAGGTCGGGAGGGACTGGAATAACGACGTGGTGGAGGGCATCGTGGTCATGCGCAAGGGAGAGAACCCGAGCGAGGTCATCAAGCGCGCCCAGGCCAAGATCGACTACCTCAACGAGAAGATCCTGCCACCCGACGTCAAGATAAAGACGTTCTACAACCGTAACGACCTGATATCCTATGCGACCAACACGGTCATCCACAATATGCTGGAAGGCATCATACTGGTGACGGTAATCGTGTTCCTGTTCATGGCGGACTGGCGGACCACCCTGATCGTCGCGATCATCATTCCCCTGGCCCTGCTGTTCGCCTTTATCTGCCTTACGCTCCGCGGCATGAGCGCGAACCTGCTGTCCATGGGAGCGATCGATTTCGGCATCATCATCGACGGCGCGGTGGTCATGGTAGAAGGGATCTTCGTCGTTCTCGACCACAAGGCCAGAGATATGGGCATGGAGCGCTTCAACAAGCTGTCCAAGCTCGGGCTCATCCGGGCTACCGGCGGCGAGCTCGGCAAGGCGATCTTCTTTTCCAAGCTGATCATCATCGCGGCGCTGCTGCCCATCTTCGCCTTCCAGAAGGTGGAGGGGAAGATGTTCTCGCCCCTCGCCTGGACACTCGGCTTCGCGCTGCTGGGCGCCCTGATACTCACGCTCACGCTGGTACCGCTGCTCAGCAGCCTGCTTCTCCGGAAGAACGTGAAGGAGAAGCATAACCGATTCGTGGAATGGATCACCCGGGGCGTCATGAAAATGTTCTCCGTCACCTACAGGAACAAGCGCGCGACATTCATCCTTTCGAGCGTCATCGTCATCGGGGGCATCATGATGTTCAGGCTGCTGGGAACCGAGTTCTTGCCCCAGCTCGACGAAGGCGCCATCTATGTCCGCGCCACATGCCCGCTCAGCATTTCCCTGGACGGGTCAAGGGCGATCGCGGACAAGATGCGCAAAGCCATCGACGAGTTCCCCGAGGTCAGGCAGGTGCTTTCCCAAACCGGGCGGCCCAATGACGGAACCGATGCCACCGGCTTCTATAATATCGAGCTCCATGTCGATCTGTATCCCAAGGCGCAATGGAAAAGGAAGCTGAGCAAGGCCCAGCTCGTAAGCCTGATGCAGCAGAAACTGTCGGTGTTCCCCGGTATCGTCCTCAATTTCTCCCAGCCCATCACGGACAACGTTGAGGAAGCGGTTTCGGGGGTTAAGGGCTCCCTGGTTGTAAAGGTGTATGGCGATACGCTCGCCTATACCGAGCAGAAGGCGAACGAGATATACGAAGTGATGAAGGGCATCCCAGGCGTCCAGGATCTGGGCGTGCTGCAGAACATCGGCCAGCCCGAGCTGCGGATCGACCTGGAGCAGCAGAAAATGGCCTCCTACGGCATCGCCACGGCCTCCGCCAACGCGATCATCGAGATGGCCATAGGAGGCAAAGCCATTTCCGAGATCTATGAAGGCGAGAAGAAATTCCAGCTCCGCCTGCGCTACCAGGAACAATACCGGAACAACGCGGAAGCGATCGGCGAGCTGCTGGTCCCCACCTCGAGAGGCTCCCAGGTGCCGATCAAGAATTTCGCGACCATCCGCCGGCTCTCGGGCCCCAGCATCATTTTCCGGGACGAGAACCGCAGGTACAGCGCCGTGAAATTCTCGGTGCGCGGACGGGACATGGGCAGCACCATCGCGGAAGCCCAGGAGAAGGTAGCCAAGGCCGTTTCGCTCAGCAAAGGGAACGAGATCGTATGGGCCGGGGATTTCGAGAACCAGCAGCGGGCTACCAAGCGCCTGGGAGAAGTGGTTCCCGTCAGCCTGCTGCTGATCTTCGTCATCCTGTTCATCATGTTCGGGAATATAAAGGACGCCGGCATGGTGCTGCTCAATGTGCCCTTCGCCCTGTTCGGCGGCATCTGCGCACTGCTGGTCACTGGCACCAACTTCAGCATATCGGCGGGCATCGGCTTCATTGCCTTGTTCGGGATCTGCATCCAGAACGGCGTCCTGCTCATATCGAAATTCAAGCTCAACCTGCAGGCCATCAGGGCTTCGGAATTCGATCATTATTCGCTCGGGCATGCGATAACCGAGGGCGTCCGCTCACGTATCCGCCCGGTGGTGATGACGGCCACCATGGCCGCCATCGGCCTGCTGCCGGCGGCGATCTCCAACGGGATCGGCTCGGAGACCTCGAAGCCGCTTGCGATCGTGGTGATCGGCGGACTGATCGCCGATACCATAGGAACGCTTCTCGTATTTCCGCTTGCCTTTCACCTGGGCTACCGGAAGCTCGGCAAGAAAATGGAGTGACCGGAGGCGGCCTGCAAAGACTGGGATCTGAAGCGTCGGCGGCTATCGCTGCAGCCTGAACCGGCCGTTGACAAGCTTGTAGTACCCCGGGGCGATGGAGGTTATCGCGCAGAACTTACGATAGGCCTTCAGCTCGCTTTTTTGCAGCCGGGACAAATCTGTTCTTCCTATAAGCAAGCCTCCCTTGCCCGGCTCCACCGTGCGTTCTACGGACATGTCAAGGCCGTCTTCGTATTCCGGGGTTCTTCCCAGGTTCAGGACATCGCATCCGGTAATGCAGCGAAATATGATCGCCGGATGCGCTCCGAGCCTGAAAATGACTGTAGCAGCATGGATATTATGGCCACGCGGCCAGGTCTGGTACAGTATATCGTCCTGCACCAGCAGCTCCGGAATACCATCGTCGTCCAGATCCACGAAACGGTAGTTCTTAAAATAAGGGGTATGGGCGAAAGGCGTAGTGACAGAGAGCCATTTGTCGCCTGCAAACCTGTAGGCAAATCTCACCGTATCGGCTTCCGACAGGGTATCCACATACCATATGCAGTTGCTGTCGCGCTCAAGCGCCCAAATGTTTTCGACCTGGCTATCGTCAAGCGGACTTGCCTTCAACGGCTGAACGCCGAAGACATTCCGGTCGGTCACGAACCTGAGGTCCGGGGACCCGGTCCGGCCCGGGGCTGCAGCCCCGAGGCAAAGAACCGCGATAAGAAGAGCTGCATATCTCATACCGCAGCATCAATTTTCATTGGGATTTAACGGCCTTGGTTCCCGGCCTTACGGCACAAGCCCCGGCTAGATCTCTCAGCGCTTTGCAAGATCAATATACTTCGCGTCGCAGTCTTTCAGCCATTCATAGGGATTGTCGGCATTGCCCGCATTCTGCAGGCTGATCCAGCCATCTGCATAGATGCCGCTCAGCTCATCACGCCCCGTCGACCGGTCCGGCAAGCCTCTAAAGCTCAGGGTAAGCTCGCCGTGCTCTTCGCCGGCCGTCACAATACCATCGTCGATCTTTATCGAAGCGGTACGGAACGAATAATGATAGGCCCCGTCAACGGAAAA
>JASLDA010000386.1 GCA_030151745.1 Chitinophagaceae bacterium
GAAAGCTCGACCTTCTTCGGGTCCACCATCACGAACTTCAGCTGGGAAGGATGCTTCTTGTAAAGCAGCGAAACCAGGATGGCGTTGATGCCGACGGATTTACCCTGGCCTGTCGCACCGGCCATCAGCAGGTGCGGCATGGTTGCGAGATCGACGATGTAGTTTTCGTTATTGATCTGCTTGCCCAGCGCGATCGGCAGGCTCATTCGGTTGTTGACGAACTTCTCGGAGCTCAGCAGGGTGCGCATGGAGACCACCTGCTTATTGGCGTTCGGCACTTCGATGCCGATGGTGCCCTTGCCCGGAATCGGCGCGATGATCCGAATGCCGAGGGCCGAGAGGTTCAGCGCAATATCATCTTCCAGGTTGCGGATCTTGGAAATGCGGACGCCTTCGGCCGGGACGATCTCGTAGAGCGTCACGGTCGGCCCGACCGTTGCGGAGATGCGCTGGATCGTGATGCCGAAGCTGTTCAGCGTTTTTTCGATCTGTGCCTTATTCGCTTCGAGCTCTTCCTTGTTCAGCGCTACGGTCTCCTGCGCCCGGTCAACGAGCAGGTCCAGCGTCGGGAAGCGGTAGTCCGGCAGGTCGAGCTCCGGCGCATAGGGCTCGGCATTTTCGATGGAGATATGCGCGCCGTGCTCTATGGTCGCGGCGGCGGGCTGCTCGGCCTGCTGGGTCACTTCGAAGCTCAGATCCGGCAGGGGGATCGTCGTCGGCTGCACGGGCGGAGCCATGCGCGCTTCTGGCTCGAAATGATGCGGGGCTTCCGGTTCCGGGCTGTTGATTATCAGCTTGCTGGAGGCCTGGGCCCCGCGCTTCTTGGCTTCCTGCTCCTCCAGATAGGCCAGGAAGGCCGCTTCTTCAGCCTCGGCCTCGGTGTCCTCCGCGCCCGGCTCCTCTTCAACGGCATTTGCAGCGCCGTTATCGGCGAACCCGAACGGAGCAGGCTCCGTTTCCGGGCGCGGCGTCTCCTTTTCCACCGTTTCCATAGCGTACTGCCTGCCGGAAAGCGGCGGCTCGACGATGGAAGCCAGGCTGGACGCCTCTTCCGCTGCAGCATTGGCGTCGGCCGCCGCGGCAATGCCAGCTTCGGGAGCTGCTTGCATAGCCGTCGTCGCTATTCCGCCGTTCGAGGCAGAGGCCGAGATGAAGAGGGCGGCTTCATCCTCCGCGCGGAACTGCTGCAGGCCTTCGCGCATTTTGCGCGCCGCATTGCGGGCGCGGCGTATCATCGGGGAGATATCCAGTGCGAAGATCACGAACACGACGAAGAAGGCGATGGCGGCCAAGGCCATGCCCGTGCCGGCCTTTCCGATCAGGCCGTTGCTGTAGATCACTGCTTCAGAGCCCAATGCGCCGCCGAAGGGGAACGCCGCACCGGGAAAGATGTATGCAAGGATGGGCGCGGCCGTCAGCAGGATCAGGCAGGTCCAGCGCAGGTAGCGCATTGCCGGCGCCATGCGCCGCCCATATACGATGTGCAGCCCCATGCTGATAGCCCAGAGCCCGATAGCCAGTGAGGCCAGCCCGGCACCGCGGTACACCAGGAAATGCGCCAGGGCGGCTCCGAGCCTTCCGCCCCAGTTGGCCACCGGCACCGAATCGCGTCCGTTCAGCACGAAATCCTTCAGGCCCTCGTTGCGGAGCATCAGATCCTGATCCGTCTGCCAGGTGAAAAAATAGGAAACGATAGACAGGCTGATCAGCGCGCCGATGCATATGAACAGAAGCCCGATCAGGATACGGACCTTGCTTTTGCGCGGGGCTGCCTGGGCTTCGGCCGCTTTCGCTGACTTGGGTTTGGAGTTGTTTGGCGTTTTCTTCGCTGCAGTTTTCTTCGGGGCGGCCATGGGGTCTGAAGTAAGGCTCAGGCGAGCGAAGTTACACTTTTCACCTACCCGGGAATTGCGTTTACAGGCCGTTTTAAAGCGGAATACGAGTATTTTTGAGGCGCATGCCGGCACGCATTACCCGAGGATTGATTTTAACGGCGCTGGCGGTGGGATTGAGCCTGGCCGCGTTCTACTGCAAATCGCCGGATGCGCCCCGCGACGATCTTGCAGCGCTGCATTCCGACTGGAAAAACGTGTATGACTCGACGGCTGAATACGTCGGCAAGGAGGTCTGCCGCAACTGCCATGCGCCGACGTACGACAGCTTCATGCAGACCGGCATGGGGCAGAGCTTCGCACCGGCCTCCCACATGAAATCCGCGGCCCGCTTCGGCACGCATGAAGTCGTCTACGACAAGGCGCAGGATTTCTGGTACAAGCCCTATTTCGAAGGCGATTCGATGTACGTCATGGAATACCGCCTGCAGGGCCGCGATACAGTGTACCGGCATGTGCAGCGCATCGACTATATCATCGGCTCGGGGCAGCATACGAACTCGCATATATATTCCTCGAACGGCTATTTATACCAGGCCCCGATAACGTTTTACACGCAGAAGGGGCGCTGGGACCTGGCTCCGGGCTTCGAGGGGGGCGGCAACGAGCGCTTTTCCCGGCTGATCGAGCTGGAATGCATGAGCTGCCACAACGGGTATCCGGATTTCGATATGGGCAGCCAGAACAAGTACCTGAAGCTGCAGCGCGGGATCGACTGCGAGCGCTGCCACGGTCCCGGAAGCCTGCATGTAGCGGCACGGGCCTCCGGCCCGCCCGTGGATACCTCGAAGATCCCGGATTATACGATCGTGAATCCGCGCCGCCTGAGCACGGAGCTCCAGAACAATATCTGCCAGCGCTGCCATCTGCAGGGCATTTCCGTCGTGAATACGGGAAAGAGCTTCTTCGATTTCCGCCCGGGGATGAAGCTTTCGGAAATGGAGCGGGTCTTCATGCCGCAGTATGCCGGCCAGGACGATAAGATGATCATGGCGTCGCACGTGGAGCGGATGAAGAAAAGCTCCTGCTATGTCGTAAGCCGGCAGATGAGCTGCATCACCTGCCATAACCCCCACCGCAGCGTGAAGTTCACGCCGCGGAGCCAGTACCTGCAGGCCTGCTATTCCTGCCACGGGAACGGCGGGGATCAAAAGGCGGCATACCCCTTCTGCACCGAGAAGGAGCCGTTGCGGGCCGCGAAAAACAACGACTGCGTAACCTGCCATATGCCGCGCAACGGCAGCATCGATATCCCGCACGTGGCGGTCACCGATCACTATATCCGCAAGCGGCCGACGCCGCAGGGCAAGCCCAGCGCCGGCCGCTTCCTGGGGCTGCAGTGCTTCAACGACGACAAGGTAGACGCCATCACAACGG
>JASLDA010000511.1 GCA_030151745.1 Chitinophagaceae bacterium
GCCGAGGCCAGTGCCGAAGCCCTCTTCCTCAGCGGTGCGCTCTACCGCCGCGGCGACAGCATGGGCAGCATCAAGCTCACCGGCCAGCCCTACCTCAGCCGCAGCGGCGCCGTCGTCCGCTACACCGATGCCGGCGCGCTGCTAGGCCTGCGCCGCGCACCGCGCCAGGATGTATACCAACTCCTCGTTGCACTCGGACTCAAAGACTTGCAACAGGTCGAACGGCTCACCGACGTACTGCTCGACTACACCGACAAGGACGACCTCCAACAGCTCAACGGCGCCGAAGCCCCCGAATACCGTGCCGCCAAGCTCCCGCCGCCGCGCAACGCCCAGTTGCTCACGCCGACGGAGCTCCGTCGGCTCATTGCTTGGCGCGACTTGCCCGAGGACTTTCTGCAACGCTTCATCGCGCATGTCCATACCGGCCCCCAGCGCGCGGTGAACCGCTACACCGTCCAGGGCCCCGTGCTGTCCGCCACAGCCGGACTCGACCCCACGGTGGCCGACGAGCTGGTCAAGGCCCGCCCGCCCGGCACGCCGCTGAACACCGATGCCCTGCCCACCCTGACCGAAACCAGCTTCTTCGCCATGAGCCGCTACATCACCGTCCCGGCCAACGAGCTGTTGGTCACAATCTGCCCCTCGCGCGTCGACTGGTGCCAGCAGATGTCCGTGTCCAGCACCGGAGAAAGCGCCTTTTCCCCCTGGCACGTCAACTACAGCTACCGCCTGCTGCGCCGCGAGCCCTTGCCCGACACGGCCCAACTCTCACCCCTGCCCGACCAATTGCCCGACACTCCGCCGCCGCCGCTATGGTCGCCCTTCGGCGATACCCCTCTTCCCACCTCCCCGCCCTGACCCTGCCGTGAAGCGCATGCTCACCCGCCCCAGCCCCGTCTCCATCGAGCGCAGCACGCTGCGCCATGTGACGCTCAAGCTCCCGCCGCTCAAAGGCCGGGCGCTGCAGTCCGCCGTGCGCCTGCAACTGCTTCCCTACACCCCGGCTGGCGCGCACCTGGCCTTCGCCTACCGCCAACAAGGTGACGGCGCGATACAGGCCTGGCTGTGGCAGCCCGCGCCCAACGTGGCGGCCCGCGAGCTGCGCCAGCACTGGCCGCAGCCGTTGCTCGAACAGCCCGGCGACGGCCTGCGCCTGCTGGCCCGCGGCGCGGGCAGCGAAGCCCAGTATTGGCAGGACGGCGAACTGCGCCTGACCCGCTGGTGGCCCACGGCGCCGTCCGAGCAGGACTGGGCCCTCTTCGTGCGCGCCGCCGGCCTGCAGCCCGGCGACCACCCCTGCCCACCACGCGGCGCCCCCGTCGAACTCGGCACACCTCCGCAAGGCTGGCTGCGCGGCGACAACCTCCCCGCCCCCGACCCCTGGGCCGGCTGGCGCTGGCAAGTCGCCTTGCTGCTGCTCGGCGGCTTGGTCGCCTTCGGCATCGGTGCCCATCTGCAGACGCTGCGCCAACTGCGCGAAGACCAAGCCCTGCTCACCCAACTACGCAGCGAGCGCGAGCAGGCTCTCGGCCAGCGCAGCCGCTACCTCGCGCTGCGGGCCGACTTCGACGCCCTCGGCGCCCTCGCACCGCACAACTCGCAGCTCGAGCTGCTGGACAAGGTCGTCTCCAGCGGCATCCTCGCCACCGTGCCCGGCCTGCCCGCGCCGGCCGCCTCTGCCACCGCAGCCAAACCCGCCGGCAACACCATTGCCGCGCCGCCGCCCAATGCCCCCGTCGCCGTACCGCCCGCGCCCAGCCTGGCCGAATGGGATTACCGCAACGGTCAGCTCAAGCTCGCGCTCGACATCCCCGAAGGCCAGCTCGTCATGCTCGACATCACCCGCCGCATCGAAAGGCTGCAAGGCTTCAGCGACGTGCGCATCGGCCTGGATTCCACCAACACCAGCCTCATCCTGAACATGCGCATCGCCGACACCGAGCCGCGCTCCGCACCATGAGCCCATTTGCTGCCCAACTTTCCGCGCAGTGGCAGCAGTTGCGTGCCCAGTTGCGCCCCGCCCCCCAGAATCGCACGCTGTGGCTGCTCATCGGCATCGGCCTGCTCGCCGTAGGCGTCGAGCTCGGCATGCGTGCATGGGAGCAGCAGCAGAAGCTTGATCGCGAACTCACCACGCTGCGCAAGCGTGTGCAGACGCTGCAGGTCTCGGCCGACCGCGTCGACTGGGCCCGCCTCGGCGACCAGCTCGGCGCTGCCCGGCAGTCCTTCCAGGACCAGCTCTGGCACGCCCCCTCCGAAGCCCAGGCCCAGGCCATGCTGCGCGACTGGCTCAGCAGCATGCTCAAGGATGCAAACATCGTCCGCCCCACGCTGCGCCTGCAACCTGTGCAGGCCGCCGCACCAGCCCAGGCAGCCTCGGCCGTCGAAGCGCCCGACACCGCCACCCCGGCCGGCCTCGGCGCCCGCCTGGCCCGCGAAGCCGTGCGCGCCCGCGCGCAGATCAGCTTCGAGCTGGCTCCCGGCAATCTCGAAACCGTGCTGCAACGCCTCGAGCGCGGCGGCCAGCTCGCCAGTGTGGATGCCCTTTCCGTCTCCAAGCGCAGCCGCCGCATCGAGTTGACCGTTTCCATGCCCGTCATCATCGAAGCCGCCCCAGCCGACAAGGCACCTGCCCCCGAGGCCGGGCAGGGCGCGGAGAGCAGCAGGAGGCCAGCCCGATGAGCCCCCTGCTCGACCACCCGCTCACACGCTTGGCTGCTGCACTGCTCATCTGGGTCGGCCTCGGCGCCGCCGGCTGGTGGTGGCATCGGCCCGCACCGTTGGCCCAAGGCCTGGCCGCAACTGCCCGCCCCCCCGCGCCGCCTATGTTGCGCGGCATGGCCGACCTCTCCTCAGATCCTCTCTGGACCCGCCTGCAGACCCAGGACCCCTTCGCCCTCCAGCGGGCCGCCCCGCCGCCAGCCCCAGGCACCGCCACGGCCGGCACGCCGGGCAGCGACGACATCGTCTGGCGCTTCGCCGCCCTCACGGAAAACCATGGCGAACGCCAGTTGCTCCTCACCGCCGCCGGTCAGACCCCGTTGCTGCTCAAGGCCGGCGACAAACTGCCCAATGGCGAACGCATCAAATCCATCGACGCCACCAGCGTCCTGCTGCAGGACGCCAAAGGCCGCAAGCGCAC
>JASLDA010000420.1 GCA_030151745.1 Chitinophagaceae bacterium
CAAGCTCACCCTTCGACAAGCTCACCCTTCGACAAGCTCACCCTTCGACAAGCTCACCCTTCGACAAGCTCAGGGTGACAGGGGGAATGCGGCGCAGGTTCATGCCGTCACTTTCCTGATGATCGCTGCATGCAGCATTGAAAGCTCAGGCCGCCTTTCCTGCATTCTTCTCGTCGGCTTCTTTCTGCGGCACCGTGCGGAACACGACGTCCCAAAGCACGGAGCTCACGCCAAAGCCTTTGTCGGGGCATTTGTAATGATGCAGGTGGTGATTGCGCCAAAGCGCCTTCAGCCAGCTTGGCGGGGCAAAGGCGTGGATCGCATAATGCATGGAGCCGTACATCAGGTATCCGAACAGGAAGCCCGGGAAGAAGGCCAGCGCGTTCCAGCTCATGCAGAGATAGAAGACCGAAAACAGCACCGAGGCCACGATGATGCTCGGCACGGGCGGCATGAACAGCCGCTCTTTGTCGCGCGGAAACTCATGGTGCACGCCATGCATCGTGTACACGAACTTCATGGCCCGGGGGCTCTCCACGATCATATGGAAGAGCTTACGGTGCATTACATACTCGAACAGGCTCCAGCTGAGCATGCCGATCACGAAGAGCAGCACTTCCCAGCCTACGCCCAGGTCTTTATAGGCGGCGCCGTAATAGAGCATCCCGGCGATCACCGGGAAATACAGCGCGTAAATGACCACTGGGTGGGTCTTGGTCAGGTTTTCGAGGAGCTCGTTCTGAAACAGCTGCGCCTGGCCCTTGTTCTTGATCTTTTCGAAATGCATGACACGGCAAAAATACGTCCCTTGGCCTGACAGGTTAAGATCCTGCCCGGAAAATCGAAGCTATCGCAGATTTCCGGTACCGGTTCCGGGCTCGCATCGGAGGCTGGAGGGGGCAACTTGTTCAACGATAAGCTTCCCGCCGGCGGCAAGCCGAATGATGTGGTTGATGCCTATGGGGGTATCGCGGAATTTTGACGTTTAGCTTTCTGAAAGCCGGCGGTCCCGGTCAATATCCGGATGATGAAAGATAATATATTCATCCTGAATCGTATTGCGAGCTGCCGTGCTGTGATTTACTTTTACCTGAAACCTGAACCCGATGGGAAAGCCCGCCGCCCGTATTTCTGATATGCACGTTTGCCCGATGGTGACGCCGGGAACGCCGCCCATCCCGCATGTCGGGGGGCCTATAACCGGTCCGGGCGCCCCGACGGTGCTGATCGGGGGGATGCCGGCGGCGGTCATGGGCGATATGTGTGTCTGCACGGGGCCCCCGGATACCATTATCCTGGGCTCGGTAGGCGTATTCATCGGCGGCAAGCCCGCGGCCCGGATGGGCGATCAGTGCGCCCACGGCGGCACCATCGTCATCGGCTGCCCCACGGTGCTGATCGGGGAGGCCGGCGGCGGCGGTGGCGGCGGGGGGTCCGTAATGCCGGTGCAGGTAATGCTGGACGTGATGAAGAAAATGCCTCCCGAAACGAAGAAAACCATGCAGCAGGTCGTGGAGCGCCGCGAAGCCGCGGACAAGGGCTCCGCATTCATGCATGGTGACGACCCCTGCCCCTGCTGCGGCGGCAAACATTAAGGCTACCGGTCATGCTGATTAAATCCGCACAGATACAGGTCTTCAGCGGCGCGCAGGCCCATCGCTTCGTACACGACGTGGTACACCGGCTTCGCGGGACCGAGCCGCTGTGGGCCGAGGGCAAAAGCGACGGCGAGCTCTGCGTGCAGGTCGAGGACCTCGTGAAATTCGCGGCCTCCTGCCGCATCCGCAAGCGGGACGCCGTCATAGCCGTGATCGAGGCCTTCGTGCACCATAATCCCCCCAGACCGGTCGATACCCGATTGATTGAAATTCTGCAGCGGCCGAATGTGCCGGAAATCGTTCGCGCAGAGCAATTTTACCTGAGCCTCGCCTCCGGCCGCCATCTTTTGAAAGAAATCGTGCTGGCTCCTTAATCCGATTTACCCGTGCCGAACGAAAACATCAGCTGCGCCTCCTCCGGGAACAATACGCCTGCCAATACCGCCAAGAAGGACAAGAAGCCGGTGAAGATCCGCGCCTCGCTTTTTTATGACGGCACCTGCAACAACCGGACGAATACCGAGGCCCGCAACCCGAAATCGCTGAACCACCAGGCCTACCTCGACGAGGGCAATCATGAAGACGACAGCTTCGAGAACGATGAGACCAACGTGGCCCGACTGGAGCGGATGCAGCTGAAGGACAAGAAGAACAACCCGGAATACGACGCGACGTTTTCCATCTACACCGAAGGCATCGGCACCACCGACCTGAAGGGCGACAGCAACCTAAAGGGCGCGGCTTTCGGCCTCGGGGCCACGGGAGTCGAGGCCAAGGTGGAGAAAGGGGTGAAGGCGCTTTACCGCAATATCCTGAACATCAACGCCCCGGATAAGCTTATCGAGCTCATCACGATCGATACCTGCGGGTTCAGCCGGGGCGCCGCCGCCGCGCGCAACGCCATTCACGTCATCCTGGAGGACAAAAGCCTGAAGCTCAAGCAGCAGCTGGAGAGCGCAGGCTATACCGTGCAGAAAATCGAGATCAAGTTCGTGGGGCTCTTCGACACGGTATCCCATCATGGCATGAGCATGGACGATGACGTCGCGGACCTGCACCTCGACGCGATCACGAACGCGCAGAAGGTGGTGCAGCTGGCCGCCGCCGACGAGTACCGGCACAACTTCCCGCTCATCAATATCAGCAGCAAGGGTACGGAGATCGAGCTGCCCGGCGTGCATAGCGACGTAGGCGGCAGCTACCGGACCATGGTCGACGAGAAGGACCTCAAGGTGCTCAATATTTCGGGAGCGTATTCCCGGCAGCAGATCCGCAGCCGCTTCGACCGGGAGAAAGCCTGGCTGATCGACGAGGGCTGGTTCAAGGATGTAAAGGAAGAGATCGACGACCGCGGCTCGCATGTCGTTCTCAACCGCTACAATATCCTCAACACCTATACGTACATCCCCATGGTGATCATGAAGAAGCACGCGGAGGAAAGCAAGCTCAAGTTCAACGAGCTCCGCATAGAGTCGTTTCTGAAGCTTGTGGACTCGTCCGCGGACCTCAAAGCCCTGCGGGCCCTGCTCGGGCCGTTTGGCACGGGGAGCTGGCGCGGAAACAAGGACCTGGTCCGGCGGGTGCGGCATAAGTATTGCCATTTCAACGCCTTATATTCGTTTATCGGGGTGAATGATCCCGATTGGAGCACCGGGAATTCCATGACCGGCATCCGCAAACGCACCGTCTACGATGGGTGACCGTTTCCGCGCCATGCTCCAGCTCTTAGCTTTGTTTTTCCTTGCATCCTGCCGTAATGCCCCCGCTATGCATGAATGGTACCCGAGCGAATGCGCTCCCGCGGTCGCTCCCGTAGAGATCGTTTCCGGACAGTTTATCACCCGGGACAAAGTCCCCGTCCGTATCCCCGGCGGCAGCGTGGTCAATAATGGCTGGGGAGCCATCGGGTCCACGTTTATCGCGGATCCCATTCAGAAAGCGCTGCCCGAGCGCCTGCAGCTTCGCTGGTTTTCCTATGCGGAAAACAAGTTTTACCAGGGCGATTTCCAGATCGACGCCACGCACCTGGACAGCCTCTATGATGCCGGCTATCAAAGCCCTGTAAGCGGGGAGCGGAAAGCGTTCGACCGGATCGTCGTGGGGATGGCGCCCGGGGGCGGGGTGGCTGTCTGGCTGAAGGGCGAGCAGATCACCAGGGAAATCGCATTTTTCCATGCGGGCGAAACGCAGGAGGACTGGGCGGCCTTCAGCAACGAGTCTCCGCGCAGCCGGGGAGAATATGTACAGGCACAGCTGGAGCAGGTGCTCGAGCGGCCGCAGATAGCCCAGGCCCTGCAGGCGGCGAAGGCCGGCTACGCGCTCTGGGGGGAAGCCTATCGCAAGCCTTATGAATGGGCACCGAGATTCATCAGCCGCGGGCGGCTGCGGCAGATCCTGGTGCGGTATTTCAACGGCGAAGTGCTGCTGGATGAAGGCTCGGGCGCCGCTTACGGCCAACCCTTGCCCGAGCAGGCAGACCTTTATTGGGCCAATCCCGACGGTGTAAACTACGGGGCGGCGGTCCATTTCGATTACGATGAGCTGGCCGCAGCTTTCGGGCGCCTTTCCCCCGGTGGCCGCCTGC
>JASLDA010000427.1 GCA_030151745.1 Chitinophagaceae bacterium
CAAGCTCAAGCAGGACGATTACAAGCTCCAGAAGAGCATCTACGTCATCGCCGACGAGCAGAACTACCATATGCAGGTGCTCAAGCTCATCCTCGAGAAGCTGGACGAGCCCGCCGCACCCGGCATCCACCACCTGAGCTACGGCATGGTGACCCTGCCCCAGGGCATGGGCAAGATGAAGAGCCGCGAAGGCACCGCCGTCGATGCCGACGATATGATTGACAGCATGGTGGCCATGGCGCAGGAACAGACCGAGGCCGCCGGCAAGACCGAAGGCTTCACCCAAAGCGATCTGGACAAGCTTTACGAAATGATCGGCCTCGGCGCGGTGAAGTTCTACCTGCTTCGCGTGGACCCGAAGAAGACGCTGATCTTCAATCCGAAGGAAAGCATCGACCTGCATGGCTATACAGCGACATTCATCCAGTACGCCCACGCCCGGATCTGCTCCATTCTCCGGAAGGAAGGCTTGGGCCAGCTGCCGGACCGCACGCATTTCCAGCAGTTCAGGATGACGGAGGCGCTGACCAAGGGCGAGGCGAACCTGCTGCTCCTGCTCGAGCAGTACCCGAGCGTCACGGCCGCCGCCGCCGCCGAATACAGCCCATCCGTGATCTGCGCATACGCGTTCAACCTGGCACAGGCATTCAACTCGTTCTACGACGACAATTCCGTAGCCCGCGCCGAATCCGAGGAAAAGAAGAACCTCCGCCTGATGATCATCATCATGACGGCCCAGATCCTTCGCCACAGCATGAAACTGCTGGGCATCCAGCTGCCGGAGCGGATGTGAGTTAATTCGTCGATGAGGCAATTCGTCAATTGGACAATTGAGGTCCGCTTCGTAATTGGGGCGGACCTTTTGATTTGTGGATTTGTGAATGGGCGGATTTGTCAATGCTCTTAGCATATACAAACCGATACAAACCGGGCGGGTACGACGCAGACTTGATATCGATGCCCGGCATTGGGGGATTTGTGGATTTGCGAATGGGCTGATTTGTGGATGTCGTCAGCATATACAAACCAGGGGAATGCGATATAATGAGCATCCCATGTATGCTAAGTGCATTCACAAATTCACCAATTGACTAATTAGCTAATTGGCCAATTGACCAATTATCCATTCAACTGCTCCACCCCGCGCTTCCCGCTTTGCATCGCGGGATAGATCGCCGCAATGATCCCGACCCCGGTTACCGTGAGCCCGATGACGGCGAAATCCCCGGCCTTAAGCGCGACGGGATAGGCCTGGATGATAAAGCCCTCTGCCAGCCGTACCCAGCCCCACTGCTGCTGCCCCAGGCAAAGCAAGGCCCCGAGCAGCAATCCGAGTCCGCCCCCGACCAGTCCCCAGAGCAGCCCCTCGATCAGGAACACGTTCCGGATGGTGGGCCGCGTTGCGCCCATGGCCGCGAGGATGGCCATATCCCGGCGCTTTTCCAGCACCAGCAGGCTCATCGCCCCGATCATATTCACCGATGCGATCAGCAGCACGAAGAGCAGGATCACATAGGTCGCCCACTTCTCCGTGCGCATCACGGTGTTGAGGCTGCGGTTCTGCTCGAAACGGGTTTGCACCACGAAGGGCTGGCTGCCGTCGCGGGCCCGGAGCGCCTTGCGCAGCGCGCCTTGTACCCGGACCGGGTCCGCCCCAGGCTTCAGGCGCAGCTCGAGCGCAGACCAGCGCCTGGCCTTTCGGAAAAGCTCCTGCACCAGCTGCAAGGGCGCCAGCACATAACGCTGATCGAACTCTTCCTGGACCTGGAAGATCCCGTCCGGCCGCAGCTCCAGGCTGCTGAGCGCATTCATGGGATCCAGCGCTCCCTGGCCGGCATCCGCGTTCGGGTAGTAAAGCATGATCCGGCTGAAGTCGTTGTTCACCGACAATCCCAGCCGGGAAGCTATACCCAGTCCCACGATAGCCGTAGGCAAAGCCCCGCTGCGCAGAGTATCCCGCCCCGCGACGACATAAGGCTTCAGCCCGTTGACACGGAAATAGTCGTTGGTCACGCCTTTCAGCGTTACGACCACCTGCTCGTTCTCCGTGTTGACAAAAACGTTGTCTTCGATCACGGGCGTTATCCGATCTACGCCGGGAAGCCTTCCCAGCTCCCGGAGCCTGGCTTCCGGCAGCTCGAAGAATTTCCCGCGGGCTGCGGAGATCCGCATCTCGGGGGAGAATGCCGTGTAGAGGTCGCCGATGACGCGCTCGAAGCCGTTGAATACCGAGAAGAGCACCAGCATGGCGGCGCTGCCGACGGCCAGGGCCAGCATCGAGATACGCGACAGAAGCGGCGCGGCATTTGCGCCCCGGCGGCCGCGCAGGTAACGAAAGGCTATTCGGGCGGCAGTGCCGGGCATCAGGAATCTTCTTGGTCCTTGTCGCTCTTTCCCGTTTTTGCGTCGTCCTCCTTGATCTGCTTGAAGAGCTCTTCCATCTTGAATACGTAATCCAGGGTATCGTCCGTAAAGAACTGCAGCTCCGGGATGCGGCGGAGCTGGTGCTTGACGCGCTGCCCGAGCAGGTTGCGCCATTCGCCCGTGCGCTCCCGGATATCCTTCATCAGCGCTGCCGGATCCTTGATCTGGAACAGGCTGAGGTAAATGCGCGCCTCCATCAGGTCCGGCGTGACGCTGACCTTGGAGATGCTGACCATGCCGCCGTTGATAACGTTGACGCCTTCCCGCTGAAAAATATCGCTCATCTCCTGCTGGATGAGCTTGCCGACCTGTTTCTGCCGCTTAGATTCTTCCATAATCCAACTTGACTGCCGGCGTCTCATGGACGCCGTCCGGATAAAGGTAACCTAAAATCGGACCTTCGCTTCCGGCAGGCTATTCCGCAGGACTTGTTATTTCCACCGAGAGCAGGCACAGACTGCCGCAAGCTTTAGTAAATTCGCGATCCCTACATATTTTATTCTCATGCTCCGGTTTCTCGCCGTTCCGGCCGCCCTGCTCCTGCTCGCCTCCTGCCAGGAAAAAGGCCCGCTGATCGATTTCGGCCCCAAGGCCTCCGATACCACATATGCCGCCGCGGTGGAAAGCCCGCAACAGCGCGTGGTCCTGATCGAAGAATTTACAGGTGTCACCTGCCCTCAATGCCCGGCAGGCCACGAGGTCCTGAAAAATATCCTGGCGGCGAATCCCGGCCAGGTGGCCATCCTCGGCATCCAGCCCATCGGGAATGCCCAGTCCCGCCCCTTTGACCGGGACGGCGTCAAGACCCGCCACGACAACCGCACCCAGGCCGGCACGGATATCGGCTCGGCGATCTACGGCGGCATTGCCTCGCTGCCCCAGGCCGGCTTCGACCGGATCTCGGATGCCGGGGCCGTCAGCGCGCTGTTCCTGCGGAGCGAATGGCCCTCCCGCGTCGATGCAAGGAAGGTCGTAGCCACCAAGGCCAATATCACGATCAGGAGCAGCTACAACAGCTCGAACCGCCAGGCGGCCATCACCGTCCGGGTAGCCTATACAGGCGCCGTATCCATGCCGCAAAAGCTGAGCGTCGCAATCACCGAGGACAAGATCATCGACGTACAGGAGCTGGCCGTCAGCCCGGGCCATGAAGACAACTACGAGCACGAGCACGTGCTCCGCGATGTGCTCACAACCTCCACCGGCAGCAGCATCCTGAGCGGCATGAGCACGATCCCGGCCGGCCAGGTCTACGAGCGCACCTTCACCTATACCATCCCCGAAGAGTGGAACCCCGACAACTGCAATGTGGTCGCCTTCGTGGCCAACAGCGATCCCGGCAGCCAGGAAGTGCTGCAGGCCGCGCAAAAGGCGCTTAAATAAGCTCCTCTGACACTTACTTACATAAGCCCCGCGAAGATCTCGCGGGGCTTTCTTTTATCGCCGCCGCCGCTCCCCGGCCTGCAACTGCCCGCGCCGTATCTTTGCCGGCCCTGTAAAGGCCGTTTTCCGTGAAGTACCGCAGCGCCATCCTGATTATCATAGCCATCCTGCTCATCGATCAGGCTGTCAAGATCTACGTAAAAACGCATTTCCTGCCGGGCATGGCCGGGCAGGTAGATGTACTTGGAAGCTGGTTCAAGCTGCATTTCCTGGAAAACGAAGGCATGGCCTTCGGCATGAAGCTCAGCCAGAATTACTGGGGCAAGCTGCTGCTTAGCCTGTTCCGCCTGGTAGCCGTGGTCGCGGGATTTTTCTTCCTGCGCCGGATCATCAACAAAGGTTACGGCAAGGGCCTGGTCATCTGCGGCGCGCTGATCCTGGCCGGCGCCATGGGCAACCTGATCGATTCCATATTCTATGGAATGATCTTCTCCGAGAGCATTTACCACGTGGCGCATTTCGTTCCCTGGGGACAGGGCTACGCCCCGCTCTTCCACGGCCGCGTGGTGGATATGCTCTACTTCCCGATCATCCACGGCGTCTGGCCCTCGTGGATTCCCGGCATGGGCGGTAAGGAGTTCGAGTTCTTCGAGCCTGTCTTCAATATCGCGGACGCCGCCATTTCCATAGGCGTGCTGACACTGGTATTCTTCCAGAAGCGCCTGCTCCACCGCGAGCCGAAACAGCAGCAGACCCCGGCTCAGCAGCCGGTAGGGCAGGAATCTTAGCTAATTCGTCAATTAGTCAATTGAGCAATTCGTCAATTTGTGAATGGGCGGATTTGTGGATTTGTGAATGCACTTAGCATACATAGCCGCCCATCATATCACATTCCTATCTGTATATGCTGGCTGCATTCACAAA